>CALKWO010000376.1 GCA_938003875.1 uncultured bacterium | reverse complement strand
ACTTCAGGAACAGGTATTACTCTGCCGAGCAGGGAAGATTCTTGCAGCGCGATCCGCTTGGGTATGTGGATGGATTGAATTTATATGGGGCATTTAAAGAAAATGGAATTAATATTATTGATGCATTGGGCACTGAATCAATAATATTAATAAAGCCTGGAGATGATCAGATTTACAAGCCGAGAATAATTCCACTTAATATAGCTGTTTTGCAGACTTATGCTGTTGAAGAAAAATATAAATTATCCAAAGAAGATGTTATGTCATTAATGGAAAAAGTTACTGAGACATATTTAAGATTAGCTTATATTAAATTGAATATATGTTATATCCCATTAACAAAAGAGGAAACTTATCCATTGACAAGCAATGAATATCAGAGGGAACATCCAGAAGAGTATACAAAAATGCCATATATGGTCGATGAAGAAGATTTTCCCAAAATATATGAAGAAGCTATAAGAAGAGCAGCGGAGAAAGGATACAATAATTCGACAGTGGTTACAATAGGCTATAATCCAGGGCATATTATATCTACAGCAGGCTATGGCATGCGTAGCAAAAATCAACATAACTATGATTTTAGTTATGGATATACTTATATACCAAGTCAGCCTATAGATTGGGAGAATACCCCCTCTGCAACAGGAGCAGGGAATACAGGCCTTCGGCCTACCGATATAGTACATGAATTACTCCATGCTCTTACTGATAATCCAGAACATCTACAGCAGGAGCTAGATATTAATCAAAAGAAAGGACATGTATTCTATACACATTTTAAGTTATACAATGTACCTTTTGATAATATTTATATAACTTCAGAAGAAATAATGAAAATTCGGAGCTTTTGTGAGGAAAAATTAAATGCAAATAAATAACATAATAATATCAAAATTTATTTTTCTTTTAATGTTTGTTTATTGCGATGGGAATTCTGAAGATTTTCCAGCCAAAAAGGTAGATATTATAAAAAAATGTTCTCAACTATTAGATAGTACATTATTAAAAGAGCGAAAGCAAGGGATACAAATAATTTCTGATCTTGTTATGGAGGGGGAAAAGCTCCATGAACATAAAGACTTGCCTTTTTTTATACCTAAAATTTATAAAATTTTACAATCAGAAGAAAGTGATATCCCTTGTAAAAAATATGCCCTTCGTGCTATCGGAGAAATAGGGAAAAAATTTGAAGTGCCTATAGAACCTCTTTGTAATCTATTGCAAAATTATAAATTCGAAAAAGATGAACTAATTATAGAAGTAGGTATAGCTCTTACAAAAATTGAACCTCCACCTAAAATAGCAATTCCTTTTATTTTAAAGGTTTTGGAAGAAGATAGACCAAACCCAAATGATGCCCATTGCTATAAACATCATGCTCTATTCCGTGCATTAGAAAAAATTGGGATAGAGGAAGAAGGGATTACTACTCTATGTAAAACCATAAAAAATCCATGTCTAAGTGATTATTCTGGAATACTGTTAGGAAAAATTGGAGAAAAAGCTATCCCCTATCTTCGAGAATTAGCTAATTCTAAAGATTTGGGAGTCAGAGCTTCAAGCATTTATGGCTTGGGAATTATGGGAGAAAAACAAGCAGATGTGACAGTTCCTATCATTTGTGCAGCATTTAATGATTCTGAACGAGTAGTCCGAATATTCACAATGATAAGCCTTGCAGAAGTAAATTCAAAAAGTGAACTAGTCTTTTTAACTCTTGATAAAGGTCTTGAAGATACTGATAAAGAGGTACGTTTACATGCTTGCGAGACTATTTTGAAACTTAAAATAGAAGAAAAAAAAGATAAAGTAAAGAACATTCTTATAAATTTAGCAAAAGATCGTTGGTACGATTGTGCAGCTTCAGATATACTTAAACGCTTTTTTAAAAAATAGATATTTTTCTTCGACAGAAAAATGGCCAAGTATTTTCTCAACTTATTTTTTTATATTTTTTTTTAACAAATTAGTGGGTGACACTAAAGAATAGCTTCAAAAAGAGGCGAAAAACATAAACTGTTTTTCGCCTCTTTTTTTTACAAAGAATCAGATGATAAGGTTATTTGGCTAAAATAGCTTCAACCTTACGCTTCTTAACATAAGCTTCAAGAAGAGATTTAATAACATCCTTATCTTTTGGGTCCATTTTGCTAAGTTCCTGTAGATATAGTAAAATATCCTTATCAAGAATAGTATCGAGCTTGGGAGATTCAGCATCAAGAACAAGATAATCTAAAGAAACATCAAGAACTTTGGCAATACGAATCAAGGTATCAGTATTGGGCATAACCTGTCCATTTTCATACTTCCCAATATGCCTGCCATGAAGGCCTACTTTGTTAGCCAACTCGTCTTGGGTCAATTTGGACTGTTTTCTTAAATCTCGTAATTTATTTGCAAATGGCATATTAATTTTATCCCTCCAGAAATTTTTTTCTTCTCTATAATACATTAGAATGAATATTTTTGCAAGAAATTTGATAAAATAAATTTTTTAATATTGACAAAAATGAGCTTATAGAATATAATTTGACCAAATATAGAGATATACGTTAAAAGCTCAATTAAAATAAGAAATGAGTCAAAAAGTTTTTTGTGAATAGGTGTAGTTATGAGAAAAACAGCAAGAAGTAAAAAAAGTTCCTCCTGCTATATTGAAAATTGAAGAAAGTAGCAGGGAGGGACAAAATTAAAGGAGATGCAATTTACATGAAAACTCAAAAAGAAGCAAGTAAAAAATCCGCCTACGACCGCGTAGAAGCAGCAAGAAGATGCACGCAGGCAAGGAAGAAGAGATGGCATAATGCGTTAGAAGGATTGAGGATAGAGGAAGTGATGGAAAATTTAGGGCTGGTGAAGGGAGAAAAAAAAATTTGTCCTTTTTGCCAGGGAAAGATTATTTTGGAAGGAGGAAAGAGTTTTCGATGTAGCGAATGCAAAAGTAAAGGAGGAAATCTCCAGCTTGTGAAGAAAGCCAAAGGAATAAAAGACTGGGAGGCGATAGAGTATCTGGAAAGGCTGATTGGCTTGCGAGAGAAGAGGGAGCAGGAATCTGAAAAGGCGGATGTAGCTTCAGAAAATGGGCAGGAAAACAGCAGCGTTGAGAAGGCTGATGTAGCTTCAGCGAAGGAGCAGGCGGAAATTATTACCAAGCAGGAGGAAGATTTCGAAAGGGAGGAAATTTATACAGAAGAGGAGCTGGATTTTTTATCGAAGCAGGAAA
>CALKWO010000375.1 GCA_938003875.1 uncultured bacterium | reverse complement strand
AGCTGTCTTGTATTCAATTAAAAATGGGGAAGTTATTTAATTCTCATCGCTTAGCATTAAAACTATAATTTCTTATACAGTGAAATATCTTCAACAACATTTCGACTAAAACAAAAAATAGATATTTATGCTATCTTTTTTATTACAATGGTTTTATAATGTAAGAGAGCCTTATTTTTTCCGTAAGGAAAGAAACCCCTATAGGGTTTGGATCTCGGAAGTGGCATTGCAACAAACAAGGATACAGGCGGCATTGCAACCTCTGGAGCGTTTTTTCTCTTGCTTTCCTGATGTGATTTCTCTCGCTCAAGCGGAGGAAAGTGCTGTCTTGCATGCTTTCCGAGGTCTTGGCTATTACTCTCGTGCTAAAAATTTAAAAAAAGGGGCTTTATATCTTGCAGAAAACCACCAGGGAGAATTGCCCCAGGAATATGAATCTCTTATTAACGTACCGTCTATTGGGGAATATACCGCATCAGCGATCAGCTCTATTTGTTTTGGGAAAAAAAAACCAGTATTAGACGGGAATGTACGTAGAATACTATCTCGCGTGCTGCGAATTTCTTCCCCCATAGATAGCAAAGAATTCACACTTGCCTCCTATCAGTTTTTGGAAAAACTTTTTGAGGAAACCAATCTAGCTCCTGGAGATATAAACGAAGCGATGATGGAGCTAGGACAAAAAGTATGCACCAAAGGAACGCCTAAATGTCAGCAATGCCCTATTTCAAACTGGTGTGGTGCATTTCAAAATAAAGATGTATCTCTTTATCCTACTTTGAAAAAAAAACAAGACAAAGTTGCTGTGCTATGGCATTTATACATTCTACAAAATAGCCACCAGAAAATTCTGATGCAAAAATGGGAAAATTTTTATTTTCTAAAAGGCCAGGTAGCGTTTCCTTCCCTCCTCGAATTTTCAGCCTCAAAAGAAAAAATCGCTTCCTGGACAGACCCTTTGTTTACCAAAAAATATTTAAGCCGAATACACACTACACTGTCGCCTATCAAACACAGCATAACGAAACACAACATTCAGATGCAGCCATACCTTATTTTTTTACAGGATGCTTTGCCTGAAGATAGTAGCTTTTTCTGGGTCGATAAAAAAGATGTAAGTCAATATCTCGTAGCATCGGCCTTAACAAAAGTATGGCAGAAGGCCTGCATATCATAAATTTATTTCAGGAGAAAAATTCTGGGCAAGATAAAGAAAGTACAACCTGTGAAGCTTTTTGTCGGCATGCTCTTTGATGATTCCAACGTTATGCAAAAAGCTTCCAGCCTTCTCAAAGATTTATATGGAGAAATAGACACAAATTCCCCTGTATGGAAATTTGATTTTACAAAATACTATGAAAAAGAAATGGGAAAGGAACTTTATAGAGCTTTTATCTCTTTTAAAAGGCTTATTTCACCAGAAGAATTAAGTGATATTAAAATAACCACGAATGCTTTGGAAGAAACATTTTATAAGAAAGATTCAGAAAAACGCTCTATCAATTTAGATCCTGGATACATAGCTCTTTCCAAGCTTGTGCTTGCCAGTACAAAAGACTATACTCACAGGCTATATATCGGGAAAGGAATCTATGCAGAAATCACTTTACGCTATCAGGCAAAAAAATGGGATAGCTGGGAATGGACTTATCCAGACTATAAAAGCCCCCATTATCTGGAATATTTTGAAAACCTTAGGATTCTCTATAAAAACCAAATAGACATTCCAGGAGAATAGCAATGAAAAAAATTGCCATTGTAAGCGAGTACTTTGCTCCTCAAAATGAGATAGCATCTATTAGAATTACAAAAATAGCAAAATATTTAAATAAAACGGGAAACTATCAAATCACGGTCATTACAAGAAAAAAAGAAAATGTGATGATTGATGGCATCCTGAAAAAAGATGCAGAGAGCATAAGCGATTATATTGAGATTGAAGATGGAAAAACAACTCAATGGCTATTGAATTTTTTAGATGGTAGTCCAAAGAAAAAATTCCCATCTAAAGATATGCTAACGAAAGAGAAACTAATAGAGAATAATAGCAAAGATAGCAAATATTGGGAAGAATGCAAAAAAGAATGGATTTCTTTAAAACGATATTTGAGAGTTTTGTTATTTAATTATTTGTATTATTTGGATGCAATTAAAATTTTAGAAAAAGAAAAAAGGGATTTTGATGTCATTTTTTCTTCTTATGGTCCTACATCTAGTCATTTTATAGGAAGATACCTCAAGGAAAAAAATCCCCATTCCTATTGGATAGCGGATTTTAGAGATCCTGTACTCAGCGACCACACCCCTAAAATATTTCGCTTCAGAGACAGAAGATTTGCCAGCAGCGTCTGTAAAAAAGCCGATGTTATTACGCCTGTAAGTCCAGGGATGATAGAACAACTGCATTTACGCAAAGGCACAAAAATAGAGTGGATTTCCAATGGCTACGACTCAGACGACATGGAAACTTTTTGCACTGAAAAAAATTACAAACCCTTTTTGGAAAGCCCCAAATCAAAAATGAGAATGGCATATTTGGGCAGTTTGTACAGTGGAAAAAGAGATCTAAGACCCATTTTTAAAGCAATAAAAGAACTGATCCTAGAAAAAAAGATAAACTCAGATAATATAGAATTGATCTACGCAGGACCCTCTAAAGAAGTTTTCGCTCAACAGATCAGCCAGTATGGTCTTACTGAAAATGCTCTGATATTCGATAAAATAGAACGAGAAAAATCTATATCTATACAGCTAGAATCAGACATTTTACTTTTGGCCTCCTGGAACGAAACTGGATACATTGGCGTCATGACTGGAAAGCTCTATGAAAATCTCATGATAAAAAAGCCTATACTTTGCACTATATCAGGGAACCTGCCACATAGTGATCTGAAAGAATTCATCGAGAAAGGACAGCTAGGCTTTTGCTATGAAGAGGCAAGTGGAGAAATCCCTTTTGCTGAACTTAAACAGTATATCTATGAGCAATATTGGGAATATACTAAAAATGGTTGCTTGCGACTGGACAGAAATGAACAATTTATAAGCCAGTTTCATCATAAAAACATAGTGCAGAAAATCATTTCTCTGATAGAAAAATAAATTGTAGCAGGAGTTACGCAGACTTTTCTGCTCTTTGATAATCAAGGATTTTGGAAGAAAAATCTAACGAAGAAAAGCCTGTGCAGGCTAAGCAGTGCTATGTTAATAGCATCTGCTTGAGTCT
>CALKWO010000374.1 GCA_938003875.1 uncultured bacterium | reverse complement strand
GTGTCTATCTGTGGTTCTTTTTAATGTATGCAATACATCCGAGATGCGCTGTAAAGTAGGCTTTAGCGTATCAATTTTTTATACTTGATTCTTTTAGGGCCACGATAGGCTTCGCCTTTTCTTGCTCTGAGATTCTCTTCATAGGCAGCATAGTTGCCTTCAAACCATACTGTCTGGCTATCACCTTCAAAGGCCAGAATATAGTTTGCAATCCTATCCAGAAACCATCGGTCGTGGCTGGTAATCATAACGCATCCAGCAAACTCCAGCAATGCTTCTTCCAAAGTACGTAAGGTATCTACATCCAGATCGTTGGTAGGCTCATCCAAAAGAATGAGGTTGGCACTTTGTTTTAGCATTTTGGCAAGAAGCACACGATTTCTCTCTCCACCAGAAAGATTGCCTACCAGTTTTTGCTGGTCGGTGCCTTTGAAGTTGAATGAAGCGCAATAGGAGCGGCTTTTGATAAGACGCTTTCCCAGTTGGATTTCTTCTTTTCCGTCGGATATCTCTTCCCATACGCTCTTGCTATCCACAAGAAGATCGCGTGATTGGTCTATATAAGCGAGTTTGACGGTTTCTCCTATAGTCAGACTGCCGCTGTCTGGCTTTTCTTGTCCTGTAATCATACGCAAGAGAGTGGTTTTTCCTGCACCGTTTGGACCAATGATTCCTATGATACCACCAGGAGGAACGCTGAAGGAAAATTTTTCTATCAGAAGCTTATCTCCGTATCCTTTTGTCAAATTTTTCGCTTCCACTACAAGATTTCCAAGACGAGGCCCAGGAGGAATGACAATTTGGGATGGGCCAGGAATTTTTTCCTCTGACTGTACTTTTGTCAAAAGATTTTCATAAGCTTTGATACGGGCTTTGCTTTTTGCCAACCTGCCTTTTGGCGATTGCCCAATCCATTCCAATTCTTCTTGCAGTTGTTTCTGTCTGACATTGCTCTGCTTTTCTTCTTCTTGCCATTTTTTATTTTTTTGATCCAGCCAGGAAGAATAGTTGGCTTTCCAGGGAATACCATGGCCATTTTCCAGTTCCAAAATCCATTCTGTGACATTGTCCAGGAAGTAACGGTCATGAGTCACAAGAATGACTGTGTTAGGATATTCTCTCAAAAATCGCTCCAGCCAGGCTACAGATTCTGCATCAAGATGGTTTGTCGGCTCATCCAGAAGGAGCATATCAGGCCTTTGGAGCAAGAGTTGGCACAAGGCTACGCGGCGTTTTTCCCCTCCTGACAGAGTTTCTACTTTGGCATCACCTGGAGGACAACGCAGTGCATCCATAGCTACTTCAATTTCTCTATCCAGTTCCCAGAGATTGCCAGCATCGATTTTTTCCTGAATCTCGCTTTGCTCTGCAACGAGTTTGTTCATCTCATCGTCGCTAAGCTCATTTTCAAATGCTTTGCTAATTTCTTCAAAGCGATCCAGCAGGGCTTTTTTTTCTGCCACGCCTTCCATGATATTTTCTAATACATTTTTATTTGTATCCAGACGCGGCTCCTGAGGAAGATACCCTACCTTCATCCCTGGAGCTACCCATGTCTCCCCATCTATTTCTGTATCTATTCCTGCCATAATCCGCAAAAGTGTACTTTTACCAGCACCATTTTGTCCGATAACGCCAATCTTGGCACCTGGGAAAAAAGAAAGCCATATATTTTTCAAGACTTCTCGACCAGAATATCGCTTTGTTAAACCCTTCATAATATAGATATACTGATAGGCCATTCTGTTGTACCTTTCTTTATTGAAATTTTTCCAAAAAAGTTATTTTTTTAATTTTTTCCACCACCATTCATGGTGTAAATACCACTCAATGGTTTCCTGGATTCCTTCACGGAAGCTCTTTTCCGCTTTCCAGCCTAACTCTGTGCTTATTTTGGTTGCATCAATGGCATAGCGGCGGTCGTGTCCAGGGCGGTCTTGAACATAGGTAATCAGGCTTTGAGGTTTTCCTAGAATTTCCAGAATCATCTCCACGATCTTGATGTTTTGCCATTCATTGTTTCCACCTATGTTATAGACTTCGCCTATTTTACCTTTTTGCAAAACCAGGTCAATAGCCTTGCAATGGTCTTCTACAAAAATCCAATCTCTGATATTTTTCCCATCCCCATATACAGGAAGAGATTTATTATGAATTGCATTATAGATCATCAAGGGAATGAGCTTTTCTATATGCTGGTATGGCCCATAATTGTTAGAGCATCTGGTAATGAGTACAGGAAAATGAAAAGTATGAAAATACGAACGGGCAAAAAGGTCTGCGGATGTTTTGCTGGCAGAATAAGGACTATTGGGAGCTAAAGGGGTAAGTTCCGTAAAATAGCCTTCAGGGCCAAGAGATCCATAGACTTCATCTGTGGAAATCTGGACAAAACGATGAGAAGAAAAATCTTTCTGCCATGCTTCCCGTGCATTTTCCAAAAGAATTTGGGTTCCCAGAACATTCGTAATTACAAAGACCTCTGGGCCTGTAATACTTCTATCGACATGGGATTCCGCAGCAAAATGCACGACAGAATCGAAGGAATGTTCCTGGAATAGTTTTTTTACAAGAGCATTATCGCAGATATCTCCATGTACGAAAATATAGCCTTGTTTTTCTATATCTATAAGATTATCGGGATTGCCTGCGTATGTGAGCTTGTCTAAATTGACAATTGTGGTATTGGGATAATTTTTTTTCATATATTGAATAAAATTAGAACCAATGAAGCCACAGCCTCCAGTAACAAGAATTTTTTTCATGATAGGATACCTTGAAAAAATTTTTTTAAAAATAAAAGCTTTTGTATTTTTTGTAGTATCAAAATTTTGTCTTGCTGATTCATGATGCCTGATTGCCATATCCAAAAAAGCTGAAAAATATAAGAAATTCCGAATAAAAGGCTTATTTTAAAAAACAGTTGTATCTTTATAAAACAGGCTATCATAAAAAATACACCAAAACATACAAAGCAAAGGAAATAAATTTTAACCAAAAATTTCCAGGGAAGCCACTTTTTTATGCTTATCCCTAAAAATTTATTGATAAAATAAAGATAGAATATGTTCGATAGGAAACAAGCCAATAAGGCTCCTAGAGCAGGCCCAAGAATACCCCAAAAATGCAATAGAACAATGCTTATAATTAGCTGTAATATAATGGCGATGAAGGATATATAAAATATTTTTATATTTTGGTTCATAGCCTGCAAGACAGTATCGAAAGCATATAATTGCAAGGGAATATAAAAAAGATAGACTAAAAAAACGGGAACGCTTTCTATATATTTTTCCGTATAAAAAAGAACCATCATATCTTTATGGACCAGAACAAAAGAGAAAAACAAGGGAATCAGCAGACAGGCATTGCGCTGTATTTCTCTATGCAATATCGCAGAAATCGCCTCGTATTTTTTTTGGGAATATAGCTGTACAACCTCAGGCATCATCAAAAGGGCAATATTGAAAATCAAAATCCTGGCTAAGGGAATTTCTAAAGCCCCCCTGGAATAAACAGCATATACTTCTGGTGTCAAAAAACAGGAAATTAAAATACTGTCTATTTTCCTTGCCAATAGGAGAGTAAAAATCGACAGAAGCAAAGGAAAAGAATATTTTAGTATTTTACCAAATAACTCCCGATCAAAACCTGTCCATTCTCCCTGTGAATACCGTAAAAGATGAGCAAGTGCAGATGTTTTTATGGCTTCAAGAAAAAGATTGCCAAAAAGAAGATAGGATACAGGCATGCTATTATAGCATATCCATAAAGATAAAACAAGGAGAAGCAGTCCTGTGGTAATTTCTATATGCCATATATACGATTTTTTTTCTACACTCACGGCTACTGCTGCAAACAATTCATTGAAGGCTCTGAAAAACAGATTTCCCAGGATCAGAAAATAAAAAGATTGCAAATCAGGATTTGAAAATAAAGAACATATCCAATTCCAGCTTAAATAAAGAATAACATTCGCAAAAACCAGGGCACCTGAAAGGCAAATTACGATATGCCATAGAGTCTTTTTTTTATTAGAACCAGGATACAAAAAATAAAGAACAGCTTTAGGCATTCCCAAGGAAACCAAAATAGCAATGCTGGAATACAGCAAAATGGCCTGTTGGTACGTACCCAATAATGCTTTAGAATACGTTCTGGTCACAAGAATATTGCTAAACAGAACCATGAAAATATTGAATATCCCACTCCCGACGATCAGAATACGTTCTCTCATAAATTTTCAGACAACCATTGTTAAATGCAATAAAAAAAGTTAAAATAGCGATTACAAATAAATATCACGACTTGTGCCAGTATTTCTATACCCATGGGCTAGTATATGCGATCCCTACGGGGTAAAGAAGTCATTAGCACAAGCCGTAAATATCATAACTAATTTATCTAAAAGTTTCAGGATTGCAAGAAATACCTGAAAAAAGCCTGTTATAAAGGCTTTGAGGGAAAAGCAAGGAGTTTTTATGGATCGAAAAGTTACTGTAGCCATCATAGGAGCAGGAGCTATTGCCGATATGCATCTGGAAGTTTTAAAATCTCTTCCTTTTGTTCAGGTCAAAGCAATTTGCGATGTTTCTCTAAACAAGGCACAAAGGCTTGCCAAAAAATATGCTATAGAGATGGTCTTTGATTCTTTAGAAAAGTTGATAAAACAGCGGCCTGCTGAAATCATGCATGTTCTTGTGCCTCCAGACAGTCATTTCCCCGTTGCTTTATCCTTGCTCAAAGCCCAATTTCATGTTTTCCTGGAAAAACCTATAGGCATTAATTCACAAGAATGCCAACAATTAATCTATGCTGCAGAACATAGCAAGAAAAAACTATATGTCAACCACAATTATCCCTTCCATCCTATTCATCTGAAATGCAAAAAAATTTTACAAACAGGAAATCTAGGGAAAATCCATCATGTCATCCTATATTGGAATATGCCTTTTCGCCATATAGCTTCTAAAAAATTCGGGCATTGGATGTTCCAGGAGCCAGGGAATATTCTGCTGGAACAATGCATTCATCCTTTGTCTCAAATTTATGATCTGCTTGGGAACATCCATACAGTAGACAGTGTTCCCTCAGGGAAGAGAGAAATCGCCCCTGGCCAATTTTTTTTCGATACCTGGAATGCTTTTTTCTCTTGTGAAAAGACAACGGCTGAGCTGTTTTTTTCTGTTGGTCAAAGCTATTCTTCCCATGCAATGACAGTTCTATGCGATGATGGAGAAATCCATGCCAGCTTTACTTTGAACACATGCACTGTGCAAAGAAAGACTCCATGTATAGACGCGCTGGATCGCTATCAACAAAGCAGATCTGTCGCCTGGCAGCTTATAAAACAAAATTTTTGTAATCTTGGAAACTATCTCCTTTCCACTCTTCGCTTTCAAAAACGCACCGATGCTATTTACATCAGTATGAAAAACAGTATACAAGCTTTTTATGATACAAAAGCAGACGATCAAAAAATTTTGGAAAGCAAAGCAGGGGCAAGATTGGTAGAAATATGCCAGATTATGGCGGGAAATATAAGCATGGAAAATTTTGAGCCTCCCAAGCTTTCTTTATATGATCGCCAGAAGGCAGAGCAATATGATGCTCTCATCCTCGGTGGTACAGGCTTTATTGGCAGAGAGCTGGTAAAAAGAATGGTAGACTCTGGTGCAAAGGTTTTGGTTGCGGCAAGAAATATAAAAGCCATTTCTGAAATTTTTTATCATCAAAATGTAACTGTTGTCTGCGCTGATAGTTGTGATAGAAAAAAAATGGATGAAATCATATCAGGCATCCCTGTGGTGATCTACCTGGCAGACGGGGGATATGCTAATACATGGGAAGAAGTAGAAAAAAACATGATTCAGGGGTGCAAAAATGTCGCCCAGGCATGTCTGGACCATAATGTACAAAAATTGCTTTATATTGGAAGCATCACGTCTCTGTATCTGGGAAAAAAAGGCGAAAAAATTACGGGCAGAACCCCAAGAGACATGCAGATACAATATAGAGATGCCTATAATCGAGGAAAAGCGAAGTGTGAAGAAATATTAGAAGATATGCAGCTTATCCATAACCTTCCCCTTTGTATACTTCGTCCTGGAATCATTCTCAGCAATCCAGGAAATATTTTCCATAGTGGATTAGGGCTTTTCAACCAGGATGCCTTTTGCCTGGGCTGGAATCGAGGGAATAACCCACTCCCCTTTGTTTTGCTAGAAGATGTAGCTACTGCTATCTGTCTCGCAGCAGCGAGTGAGCAAGTCATCGGCAAGTCCTACAATATCGTAGGAGATGTCCGACTCACGGCAAAAGAGCATATCCAGGAGCTTTCCAAAGCACTGGAAAGAAAGATTACCTTTATCCCCCAATTCCCTTTTCTACTATATCTTCTCGAAATATTGAAATGGTTTATTCAAGTCGTATTCCAAAGAAAAAAAATACTGTTCCCTAGCTATCGCTATTTCAGATCTAGGGGAATGCTGGCAAACTTCGACTGCAAGGATTTAAAAGAAGATTTAGGATGGTATCCAGAAAGCAACCGCGATATTTTTATAGAAAAAGGAATTAAAATTCTGGGGAAAAAATTTTAGCCCTTAAGTCATGTAATGTCAAAAAACTTTTGCCTATCGAAAAAGTCCAGCAAATATTCTTTGTCTTTTTCCATCTGCTGGCAGAGATGCTCTACAGAAGAGAAAGTTTTTTGCTCTCGTATTTTTTTACATACAAAGGTTTCCTGTGTAGAATCATAGAGGTTGCCAGAAAAACCGAAAAAATAAACCTCTATTTTTAAATCTTTCTCTTCTTTAAATGTAGGACATCTACCAATGCTTATCAAGGCAGGGTATGTCCTGTTTTCTATAATCGAATAGCCACAATATACGCCTTCTGGAGGCAAAAGGTCATGATATAGCATCAAATTTGCTGTAGGAAAGCCTAACTTGCGTCCTCGTTGTTTTCCTAACACCACTTTTCCTATCAGGGAAAAAGGCCTTCCAAGCATTGCTTCTGCTTTTTCCATATCCCCTGATAAAACAGCTTTGCGTATGTTTGTGCTGGATATAATTTCCTTATCTTGCTCTTTTAGAGTTTCTATTTCCCATATAGAATAGCCATACTTTAAAGAAAATTCTTTAAGAACCTCCATGTCCCCTATTCCCTGATTGCCAAAACGGAAATTTTTTCCAGCCACAATTCCTGACATTCCTAATTTTTTTATAAGATATTCTTCTATAAAGATATGAGCATGAATTGATGCTATTTTGGGATCGAAGTTTATAACCAGACACCTCTGGATTCCCTGGGTTTCTATCAGGTGCAATTTTTTCTCAAAAGGTACAATGGAAGGAATGTTTTTATTCTCTAAAATTTTTCTTGGATGCTCAGGAAAGGTGATGACTACACTTTCTCCACCCATTTGTTGCGCAGCACTTTTCAGATGGTTCAAAAGATTCTTATGTCCGAGATGAATACCATCAAACATACCGATTGTAACCACAGGAGATTCTATCTCTCCTGCTTGAATAGAAAAAAAGTCTTGGATTTTCATAGCTTATCTGCGAGAGGCAACTAGAAGCTCTCTTTGTCTCATTTCTTGTTTGAATGCTACCTGTTCGGCAGGCTGTACTTTTGTAACGAACAAGATGCCATATAAATGATCTATTTCGTGCTGTATAACCCTGGCTTCAAAATCTGTAGATTCGAATGTTACTTCTTCTCCTGTAAGCAGCATAGCCTTTACTGTGATTGTGGAGGCTCTCATAACATTGCCAAAAACGCCTGGAAAAGACAAACAACCTTCTTCACCCATAACCCGACCTTTTCGTTTTAAAATTTTAGGGTTAATATACACTTTTTCATTTCCTGGCTCGCCTGTTGGATTCACGACAATGAGTTGTTTCGATACGCCCACTTGAGGAGCAGCCAGACCAACACCATGAGCCGTATGCATGGCTTCTATCATATCTTTTGCGAGTGTTTTTATTTCTTCTGTAATTTCCTTTATGGATTCTGCATCTTCCAGCAGAACATCATTAGGATATTCTAGTATTTTTAACATAATATTTTCTCCTTACTATAGAAAAAATAACAAGCAGCATGTGCCTTAGTATAACGTTTTTCATAAATTTTTGCAAACTTTTTTTTTAGGTTGTGGTTGGATATCGATGATTGTTATTGCTGGTGGACATAGAAATCGCATAGGCGGAAGTCCCCAGGCATGGCTCACTCCGATTCCTGCTGAAACATTGAAATAGGTAGAGCCAATACAATGAAAACCCCTTGCCCATCTTTTGGGGAGAGTCGTTGATGCAAAAAGTGGCCCCAAACCAGGAAGAAAAATTTGCCCTCCGTGTGTGTGTCCAGCCAGACACAAATCAATTCCTAGATCTGCTACCATAGCAATATAATCTGGCGCATGCCCTATAAGAATCTTTACTTGGTTTGCATCTGCCTGATTAAGCCAGGAAGAAATGATCTTGTTCTCTACATAACGAGAATGTTTGACCTTTAAACCTAGAATATTCAGAACTCCTCCAGGAGTAGTAACTTTCACAGACATATCCTGTAATGTTTTGACTCCTGATAAGTTATCAAACAGGGATACTTTAGAAATTATTTCTGTATCGCCAACGACATTGTATATTCCATATCGTGGCTGTAGCTCTCGGAATAGCTTTGCAAGTTTGACTAACTCTGGTTCATACCGTGAAACATCATACCCTGTAAAATAAAATGGTTGTACTAAGTCACCTGTATGAAGGATAATATCGCCAGGAATGCTCTTCAAAATTTCAAAAATTTTCTTTTCATAGCATCCTACATCATTGGATTGAATATCGGAAATATGGATAAGGGTAATTGTCTCTGTTACATAAGGATGAAAAAATGTCCGCCGTTCAATTTGAATATTGATTGGTTCAATGAGTGTAATATATACAAACATGCCAAGACAAAGAAAAGATAAAAAAATTTTTGCTATACCGCTTCTCCTGTTATGTCTAGCGGTGAATTGATATATTCCAAGACTTCCCAAAAGAAGGGGAATAACAAGCGTCCCTGAAAAATAAAAAATTGCAATCGCTCTGAGAATCATAATTTTTTTAGCAAGATAAAGCGAGAGTAAAGTTGCACCAATAGCTGCCATAAACAGAATATAATGCCCAAATGCACGGATAAGCTGTTTTCCAAATAGCATGCGGCCCCCTATATTTTAAGGATTTCTTTCTAATTGGTGTCGTAAAGTTCTTGCCATTTTTGAGTAAGATTTTGTAAATATTTTCTCTTTTTTTCTTGTGAAAGAAAAGAATATTGAAAACCATTTTGTAAAATTTGAAAAAGGTTTTTTTCTGTCATCCCCAGGCTTGAAGCATACATGTATTCCTGCACTAAAGTAGTATCGAAAAAAGTAGGATCGTCTGTATTCAATGTTACAGTAACCCCTGCTTCGAAAATTTTTTTTACAGGATGCTCTGTTCCCTGAGGGATGACAGCGGTGCAAAAATTGCTAGTGGGACAAATTTCCAGGGCTATTTTGTGGTCTGCCAGATATTGTAAAAGGCTTGGGTCATGGATAGACTGAACACCATGTCCGATTCTTGTTGCTTTCAAAATGTGTAAAGCGTCCCATACACTCTGTGGGCCTAAACTTTCTCCTGCATGGATAGTGAGCTGTAAACCATTGTCTCTTGCCAGGGAATAAACTTTTTCAAAAGGGCCTGGTGGGAAGATATGCTCGCTTCCACCTAACGTGATTCCTATAATATTCTTGCACTTCACAGCAAGGATTTGTTTTAGTAAATCCAGTGCAATATCCACACCATTGTTTCTTACCAGATCCACTATCCATTGTACTTCCAGACCAGGGAAGTCCGCAGTTCCTTCAAGGCATTCTTTGATTTCTTCTAGGGAAACTCCATTTTTCATATATTCCAGGGCAGAAAAAGTAATTTCAGCATAGACAATATTTTGCTTCTTGAGCTCTTCCAGAACAGAATAAACGAGACGACGAAAGTCCTTTCCATTTCGTATAAAAATAGAAGTAAATAAAAATGTTGCCAAAAATTGGTCAAAAGTATCGTAGCTAAAAAGTTTTTTGACTTCTTCTAATTTTTTATCTCCAGGCAACAAAAAAGGTCGGATATTGGGATATCGCTCAAAAATTTCAAAATAACGAGAAGAAACTAAAGGCCGAATCTCTTCTATGGGATGTTCAGCAAGAAGCTCACTAAAGATATATACTGGCATTGCACCCCTAAGATGAATATGTAATTCACTTTTTGGTAATTCATAGAATATAGATGATAAATTTTTCATATTTTTCCTTTAAATTGGGCATAACCCTGCGTCTACATCTATTGCTCAAAATATCGAAGAATTTGAGCATGACCTTATTTATTCCTCTCTTGTTTATATCTCTAATCCCAAAATTCTCTCGAATCCAATTCCCACTACGATATATTTTTTCAGGGCTAGTCTGGGGTGTTTTTTCAGGAGGCCTTCTTCGTATCGCTTCAGTTCTTCCAGGGCGGTTTCTATTTTTTCTTTTACGAGCGGTTCTGCCAGAAGCTCTGCATCTGCCATCTTTCTTATATCTTTCCCTTCTTTTTTTATTTCCCCTAGTCCTATGTACTTGAATTCGATCAGGAAATCCAGTATGTTGAGGTTTCGCTTGTCTTCTCTTGCTATAAAGAGCAAATCTGAATATCCTCTCACGATTTCTGGCTCGCTTTCCATCAGATACAGGTTCGAATCGTGGAAGATAGCCAGGAACATTAGCTTGCATCCTGATTCTTTCATATTGTATATGTAATCCCGATTCGACAGCTCGGAGAATCTTTCTTCCAGAAATCTTGCTACTGTCTTTATGTCTCCTTTCTGGAACATCTTTCTTCGGATGTCTGCAAAATCCTGGTATTCAGGCAATATCATCTTGCCTATCTTTTTCAGGTACAGCTCATAGGATATTTTGTTCGGCACTTCCAGGATCAGATTCACATCGGCCTTTTTGATCGTCAACAGCCCAAAATAGTACATAAACGATGCCAGATGTTCTTTGCTTTCTCTTTCCAGGTGCATCAATTCCTGATAGGTAAAGCCTCTTATGATATCTTTTATCTCTATTTTCCCTTCCCCTACTATTTCCCATAATGCTTTTTGACCTGAGTTGATTCTCGCTAAAAACTCTAGTTTGTTCATATCCATGCTCAGGCTTAAATCGCTCAAACTTTCTGCTATTTCTTTTTCCTTTTGGAGCATATTCAAAAAATACAAGGCCAGGGTTGGGTTGTATATTTTCTCTTTGGCTTTTTTCGAGAATCTATATCCATTATAATACAATCTCATCAACTCCAGGTGGCTTTCCCAATTCTTTTCTGCTCCTTGTTCCCTGAGGATTTTCCTCAATACATTGCCTACCTCTTCCTCTGTAAAACCACATAGTTCGTTGAACTCTTCATCCAGCGATATATTGGTCGCTATGTTGAATCCACTCGACATTTCTGTCATGACTATGGGAGACACCCCTGTTATAAATATTTTTCCTATCACTCCCTTTTCTGCTGCTTTGAGCTTCTTAAAAAAACTCTTCAGGATTCCTTCTCCTGTTGTCACCTTCTTGTATTCCTCTTCTTTTCCTGTTGTCATCAATTCATTCGCAAAATTGTCATATTCGTCTATCATTACATATAGCTTATATCCTGTAGATTCTACTGCATTGAACAACAAATCTAAGCTTGATAGAGAATTTTTATATAAAGGGATTTCTTTTTTTAATATATTTTTATATCTTTCAAAAAATCCTAAATAGCTATTATTGCAATAATCATGAAAATTTTCTTCTATTCTTTCCAGATTCCCTGCCCCAGATACATTAGAAAAATCAAGCGGCAGGATTAAATAGCGATTTCGTTCCTCTGTTGGGGCTTTGCCTATTTCCAGCTTTCCAAAGTATTTCTCGAAATCTCCTTTTACGTCATAGTAGCATTCCAGCATATTCAAAAACAGACTTTTCCCGAATCTTCTCGGCCTTACGAACAAAATTGTTTCTGCTGTTTTTTCTAGTTTTTTTATATAGCTTGTTCTATCTATATAAAAATATCCTTTTTCTATTATTTTCTCAAAATTCGCTATTCCGTAGGGAAATGCGTACATATTTTTTTTCTCCTTTTTCCAGATAGTGGGAATATATATCATTGCTTTCTTTTGCGCTAGGGTGTTGCCCCAACGCTGTTAAGTTAAGGCTAAAACTATGCTACTTGTAAACCTAAACCTAAACCTAGGCCTAGCCCTCATACGTGTTAAGCAATAATCACTTACATTGCAATGATTTGTAGCCGCAGGGTT
>CALKWO010000373.1 GCA_938003875.1 uncultured bacterium | reverse complement strand
GCTGTCTTGTATTCAATTAAAAATGGGGAAGTTATTTAATTCTCATCGCTAATTTATAAATAAGGCTGTGACCACAGAAAACTTTAGAATAGGCTACTATGCGTCCTTTTCTTTTTATTGTCTTCTTTATGGAGAAAATTATGTCACGTGATCCCATGCCTGTACCTTTTTTATATAGAATTCTCTTTTTTATAGACTTTCTTGCGTGCCTACTCTATGGATATATTCTTGGCTACCTGATCAAAGATCAGGGTAGCTCGTTTTTTACTTTAGAATGGACTCCAGATCGCATAGGATTGTTCTTGGCGATGGGCGTTGTCTTTTTTGGTCTGATTGGCAATTTCAAAATGCTGAGAGGGAGAATTCGTGCCTTAGTTTTTTGCTATATCAACTGGCTTTTAGGAGTGGGCTTTTTTTTAACAGGTTTTTTTTCCCCAAATACGCTCTTTGCTACTTTGCCTAATGCTATACCAGACTTTGTGAGCCTCCCAGAATGGCTTGCAGGAGATATTTTTTCTAAAACATTGTTCATTCGCTCTGGCTTTTTTGGCTTGTATCTGGTTGCTTTATTGAAAACAAGCTCTGTTTACAGCTATTTTAGCAGGATTCAAAAAGAACAGATAGAAAAAGACCGCTCTGGAGACAGCGTCGGTAGCTTTCGGCAGCAACAGCTCAAGATGGGGATGCCTGATTCCCCTAATACTACATCCCCTGTTCTTCATCATGATGTTAGCGAACCTCCCATGTCAAAGCCTGTTTTCTATTCTCCTCCCAAAGCGGCCAAGCGAGGTTTTTTTCGTAAGATTTTTTCTGCAATCAGCATGCTTTTTCTTTTAAACCTGGGCATAGGAATTGGGCTGTACTTTTTTTCTCCAGAAACTATAGAAAAAATACACAAACATTGCCAAACCTATTTCCCTGTTGTAAAAGATAAAGCAGAAAAAATGCTAGGCGAATTCCTTTCTGATTCTTCGATAAAACAATACAGACAACTTTTAGAAAATCCCATTAGCTTTTCTGTGTCCTCAAGCCAGGGAACGCCATATACTTTAACACAGGCTATAGAAGAAATTTGTATTCTAGCTAAAATTCCTTATTTGGATAGAAAAATACAGGCAGGACAGAGCAAAGTTGGTGCCATTGTTCTAAAAGATGCAAAGGCATCAGCAATTCTTGATATTCTAGTCGGTTCTAAAGAGGTGAAGTATGATCTTTGCCCCAAAGGACTTTATCTTAAGGAATCCCAAGAGAATACAGTAGATTGGAATTCCCTGGAACCTACTCAAAAAACCATACAATTTCTAGGTACGAAAAAATAGACTTCTCCTGATATTCCAGTAAAATTTTCTTGTAAATAGAAAGACAATCTTTTATTATGATAGTATGTGATGAGAATTTATCTTAGCAATGTCACACAAGCTTGTGACAAATAAGCAGATGCTATTTTCATAGCATCTGCTTATTTGGCTGTTGTGGCATACTTTTGGAATAGAGGATTTTATTTTGTGGTAGGATATATGACAAATACTATTTCTCATATCGTTAAAAGAGACGGCACAATTGTCGAGTTTGATCCTAAGAAGATTTCGATTGCCATTCATAAGGCCGCAGGCGCAGTGGGCATCCATGATAAGCCACTCTGTGATCAGCTTACTAAAGATGTTGTATGCCTTTTAGAGCAGGATTCTGCTCGCGGAGAAAAAAACATTACAGTCGAAAGAATTCAGGATATTGTTGAAGAAACTTTAATCCGCAACAAATATGCAAGTATTGCAAAAGCCTATATTCTATACCGTGATTATCGGGCAAGATTAAGACAAGGCCGATCAGACAAAATACAAACCCAGGAAGTCATTCCCTATAAAAAAATATGGGAAGTCTTGAGCTGGAATTGCGATCATGAGTGCGAGACGGTAGAAAAGCTCAATGCTCATATTCGCAACGGTAGTATTCAATCCTTGATTGCAGAGGCAGAAAAGGCATATCATGCTGATGTGGAAAAAGCTGCCCAGGCAATTCTGGAGAGGAAAGAGCAGATAAGGGTGGTTATCATTGCTGGCCCTTCCAGCTCAGGCAAAACAACAACGACTATAAAGCTTGCAGAATTTTTGAGCAAACAAGGATTCAAGCTGCTTGCGCTGAATATAGACAACTATTTTTTTAATCTGGAATGCCATCCTAAAGACGAATTCGGCGATTATGATTTTGAAACGCCAGAGGCTTTGGATCTAAAGCTTATCAATGAACACCTTGGCTCGCTTATGGAATACAAACCTGTTCAGGTTCCGCGCTATGATTTCAAAACAGGAAAACGGCTAGCAGAAAGTGATCTTTTTTCTATAGATAAAGGCCAGATCATTCTCATCGATACACTGCATGGCCTCTATGAGCCTATGACCCAAAGTGTGCCAGCAGAAAATAAATTCCGCCTTTATATCGAGCCTTTGTGCCAGTTGAAAGACAAAAACAAAGAATTCGTCCGATGGACAGATGTCCGTTTGCTCAGAAGAATGACAAGAGATGAGAGACAAAGGGCTTATAATCCCAAGATGACAATAGAACACTGGCATTATGTCAGGCGCAGTGAGCTAAAGCATATCATTCCTTATATCCCTACTGTTGACTATATTGTCAATGGTTCTTTATGCTATGAACTTCCTGTTTTCAAGAAATATATGTTTCATCATTTTCCTGAATTTATAAAGATGTACGAAAACAATCCTGCCAAACAGGATGCCTATAAAAGAGCCAAAAGAATCTTTGAGCTTCTGGATTCTTTAGAAACCATAGACGACAAAGAACTGGTTCCAGGCAATTCTGTACTGCGAGAATTCATTGGAGGAAGTTCTTATACTTACCATGTATAAAACAACAGTTTGAGTAAAACAATAAAAAGGAAAAACTTATTAAAAATCCAATCATATACAGCCTGTTGTTCGTAGTAATGATTACAGGATGTGGGTATAAAATGGGCGACATCATTTCGCAGCAGACCATAGCAGTTCCAGTTTTTCATAATGAAACGCTCTATCGCGGATATGAATTTCTCTTGAGCAAAGCAGTTGTTTCTGAAATACTTACCAATACACAGCTCAAGGTTGTTTCTGTAGATAGAGCGGATAGCATTCTTACAGGAAAAATCACAAAGATAGAGCAAAACACTGTAACCAAAGATGAAAATCGTCTGGCGACAGAGCTTGATATTACGGTTTATCTGGAAATCGAATGGAAAGAAAGGGAAACAGGAAAAGAAATTTTGCCTAAAACTCCTATTGCGGAAACAGTCGAAGTTATAGCAGGCCGTGGACAGAGCTTGGAAGCGGCGATCACCGAAGCCCTTAAACGCCTGGCCCGTTTTGTGATCTATACCATGGAACATCCCTATTGGAAAAAAACTGCATAAATTTATCCTTTCCTAACATTCTATGCCTGATTTTTATCAGGCATTCTCTATTTAGAAAGAAATACAAATGGATTGGACAGAAGCAAAACAAAAACTGGAGAAAATTCTGGATATCTCTCCAGAATGTAAGAAAATATTATGTACCCGATACCCTACCAAAGAAAAACGAGAGAAGCTTCACGATTTTCTAAATCAAAAGTATGACTCCAATTTTGAAGATACACTGAAAATTCATTCTCTGGAATGGATCATCACAAGAGATGGAGTCAAAATAGCCAGACAGATTTTTTCTGAGCGAAGTGCAAAGCTATCTAAATTCGATTTGTTAGGGTATGTGGAAAGCATTTTAGGCTTGAAAAAAACCAACCATTTTTTTCCTCCTTCAGAAGGTTTTTTAGAAGAAATCAGGCATATACTGCTTTCTTTAGAGGGAAAGACCAGGATATATCCCAACCAAAAGCCTGCTTTCTTGAAATATAAGGGAAGAATGGCTGCAAGATTAAGGTCTAGCGATCTATCTCAATTGACCCGACGAGTTTCCTATTATACAAAACGCTATATTTGTGGGCTATCAGAGAATGTAGTAGAGGAACGTCTGCAGAACAAAAAACGCATCCTGGATTTTTTCCAGGCAACCCAAACAGAGTGGGAAGATTGGAACTGGCATATTTCCCATATCGTGAAAACGCCTGAATCTATCCAAGCTTTGATCGAACTATCAGAAGAAGAAAGAAAGGGTCTGAATCTTGTTGCCAAAGACAGGATTCCTTTTGGGATAACACCGTACTATCTTTCTTTGATGGATTACAAAAAAGGCAGGGAAAAAGACTATGCCATACGCGCCCAGGTAATTCCTCCTCTAAGCTATATTGAAAACGTATCCCATAGAAGTACACAGCCCCAGGGTTGTATGGATTTTATGAGGGAAGCCGACACATCGCCTGTTGATGGTGTAACAAGACGCTATCCTATGATAGCCATATTGAAGCCTTTTCTGACGTGCCCACAGATTTGCGTTTATTGCCAGCGGAACTGGCAAATCCAAAATGTGGATTCTCCAGAAGCCTTGCTGCATCCTAAAAAATTGCAAGCGGCTTTGCAATGGATAGAAAGTGAAAAGGCGATAACAGAAGTGCTGGTCACAGGGGGCGATCCTCTGATGCTACAGGATGAGCAGATAGGAGACATTCTGGAAAAATTATCACGTATTTCCCATGTACAAAGAATACGCATTGGCACAAGAACTTTCGTTACATTGCCTCAAAGGATGACGGATTCTCTGGTAAAAACGATTTCGCAATACCATGTTCCTGGCAAAAGAGAGGTGGTCATGGTAACGCATTTCGAGCATGCTTACGAAATCACACCAGAAGCCATGCAAGCTGTGCAAAAATTCCGAATGTGTGGCATGAATGTATACAACCAGCTTGTCTATACTTTCTATAATTCTCGTAAATTTGAGGCATGCTTCCTGCGTGATAAACTAAGACTCATTGGCGTAGATCCTTATTATACCTTCAACACAAAAGGAAAAGAAGAAACTCAGGACTACAGAGTGCCCATACCAAGACTATTGCAGGAACAGAAAGAAGAAGCACGTCTTTTCCCTGGCTCTGTAAGAACAGATGAGGTGGTTTTCAACGTGCCAGGAATGGGCAAGAACTATCTTAGAGCCACCCAGCACCATGATATGATTACCATTTTGCCAGATGGAAGAAGGATGTATGAATTCCATCCGTGGGAAAAGAAAATTTCGAATGTGGATACCTATTTATATACTGATGTTAGTATCTATGATTATTTACAAAGGCTGGAATCTTCAGGAGAAAACCTTGAGGATTATAAAACTATATGGTATTATTATTAAGGAAGGAAAATGACTACAGAAAAGCCAACACAGGCAGAAAACCGTTTGCAGGAAATTACGTCTCTCTGTAAGAGCAGAGGTTTTATCTTTCAGTCCAGTGAAATCTATGGAGGCCTTCGGAGTTCCTATGATTATGGGCCATTAGGAGTAGAACTAAAACGCAACATCATCAGCGAATGGTGGAAAGATATGGTCTATTCTCGCGAAAATATCGTAGGGCTGGATGCTTCTATCATTATGCATCCGAAAGTATGGGAAGCCTCTGGACACACAAGCAGCTTTGCCGATCCTCTTGTGGATTGCAAAATCTGCAAAGAAAGATTCAGAGCGGACAAAGCCCCCAAGAAAAACCCTGGAGATGATGCCACCATCAGTCTGGCAGACAAAGGCAGAGCCAAGATTGCCTGTGAGCAGATAGAAAAAGACTATGGACTCAAGCTGCAGCGAGATGGAAAGGATATAACAGGAGCTAAGGTAGCATCATGTGGTTATGTATGCCCGAATTGCGGAAGTCCTTTCTTGTCTGATGAAAGACAGTTCAATCTCATGTTCCGTAGTTTCATGGGATCTGTGGATGCGATGAATGAGGTTGCATTGGCAATAGAAAAAGGCGACCTTGCTAATCTCAAAGGAAATGAACTCAGGGCGAAGCTGGAAACCTTGCTCAAGCCAAGTACCGTTTATCTAAGACCAGAAACCGCTCAGGCCATGTTTGTCCAATTCATGAATATACAGCGAAGCATGAGTCTCAAGCTGCCCTTTGGTATTGCGCAGACAGGGAGATCATTCCGCAATGAAATTACTGTAAAATCTTTTATTTTCAGGTCTTGTGAATTTGAACAAATGGAAATGGAATTTTTCTGCAAGCCAGGAACAGACGATGAATGGATGGAATATTGGAAAGATGCCAGAATGTCCTGGTGGAAGAGGCTGGCTAACCATCCAGAAGATTTCCGTTTCAGGCAGCATGAACCTCATGAACTCGCTCATTATGCTAAGGGCTGTTTCGACATCGAATACAAGTTCCCTTGGGGATGGGACGAGCTGGAAGGCATTGCCAACCGCACAGACTACGATTTGAAAAAACACAGCGAACACTCAGGCAAGAAAATCGAATATTTCGACATAGAAACCCAGGAGCACTATGTTCCTTATGTTATCGAGCCTGCTGCTGGTGCGACCAGAGGCGTTCTGGCCTATCTGAATGATGCTCTTGCAGAAGATGAAATCCCTGATTCAGAAGGAAAGCCTCAAAAACGTACCGTGCTTCGTTTGCATCCCCGCCTTGCGCCTATCAAGGTAGCGATCCTTCCTCTGGTTCGCAAAGACGGTATGCCCGACAAAGCTAAAGCCCTGGCAACAGAATTCTTCAAAGAAGGCATCAACAGCGATTATGACGAGATGAATGCCATTGGAAAGAGATACCGCCGTCATGACGAAATCGGTACGCCCTATTGCCTGACGATAGATAACCAGACACTCAGCGATAATACTATCACCATCCGAGACAGAGATACGACAAAGCAAGAACGCATCCGCATAGAAGAAGCCGTCACTATTGTAAAAGACAAACTTTTCAAAAAATAAACGACACAAATTCGTTATGGATTCTTAGTTAGTCCATAACGAATTTAACTATTTCCCCTTTGGATAGATAAACCATGAGTACTAAAATTCTTTTAGTAGATGATAGCCCTCTTATCACTACTATGATAAAAAGCATTCTGGAAAGCAAAGGAATGCAGGTTCGAGTTGCGTCTAATGGAATAGAGGCAATTTGTAGTCTATATGAAGAGTCCCCCGATGTTATTCTTTTAGACATCATGCTACCAGACATTCTAGGTTATATGATTTGTCGCATCATTAAAGAAGACCAGAGATTGAAACAAATCCCTGTAGTTTTGCTCACAGGACAGGAAGATAAAACAACCAAATTTTGGAGCATGGAAGCAGGAGCTGATTTCTATATATCCAAAGGAAATTGCAAACCAGATCAGCTATTGGAAACTCTTGGCAAAGTTCTTCAAAAATATCCGCCTCAATCGAAAGAAGACTACAAATACCAGGCAGAAGAAATCATAACACATATTTCCAATCTTTTTTTTCTGAGAATGGAAGAACTGGCCGTATATCGCCATTTTAGTAAACTTTTCCAGATGGAAGATATTTCTTTTCTGCTTCCTAGCCTGTTCGATTTGTACAGCTCTTTTTTAGACTACACTGCTGGAGCTTTCTTCTTGCCCAAAGAAAAGATCCTGTACCAATATGCTCCTTTGCCTTCACCACCTTCTTTTTTCAATGCGATGAAAACCCATCTGCTCAAAGGAATCCAAGAAGCAGAGAAAAAAACAATAAAAACAATAGAGCTAGATTCCTTTTTTCATCTAAAGCAGTATCATATTGCAAAAGAAGAAAAATCTCCAAATGCAGATACCAAAATAAAATTGGATATTCCAAAAGATCTCAAATCTTTTTTTTACTATCCTCTTTACAAAAATGAAGAAAAGATTGCTGTTCTTATGTTGGGGAGCTTTCAAGAAAATTTGTTAGAGGAAAGGGCAGTATCTTTATTTCAGACAAGTGTACCCATTCTTAAGTCCCTTTTAGTAAATAAATTTTAGAACAGGTAAAAAAAATGAAAAAAAAATCGTTTATTCTTTCTATTATCTGTCTGCTTTCCTTTTTTGTATGTTCTTGTCAGACTGTAGATCCAGAAGGAGAAGATTTACCAGAAGCTGAAAGAGTTAAAAATGACATTGAAATTTTAGTAGATGCAATGGCTTTGCCTGAAAGTGCTAAACTAGATGCAATTTGCCAACGTTTAATAAGCTATGAAGAGGAAGCCATTCCAGAACTTTCCAGAAATATAGAGAATCGCATTCCCATTGTCCGTCTTCTCTGTATTTTTTGCCTTGGGCAAATTTATGAAAAAACGAAATCGCCTAAAATTTTAGCATTGAAACCTGATTTTATCAAAAGGCTGACAGATCCTGTAAATAAGGTAAGGCTTGAAGCAGCAGGCACCCTTTGCATTATGGAAGAATACCAGGGTGTACCCTTCTTGATAGATGCTTTAAAAAATGAAGCCCCTTACATAAGGATGGTTTCTTCCCAGGTTCTTTTCCGCACTTTCCAGATGACATTCAACTATCAGTATGATGATGATGCCCACAAAAGGGAAGAAGCTGCAAAGGAATGGCAGGAATGGTGGGCAAAAAATAAAGCTAAACAAATGTAAATTATCAGAAAAACTATGCTTACACTAGAAGAATATATAACACAGCGCGGAGTTACCCTGGCGGTATTTTGCCAGGCCTTAAAGATATCCCCAGAAAGCCTGGAGCAAGAGAATATCTCCATCAGGATTGTAAAGAGCCAAAAAAAGCATGGTACTTTCTGGGAGATGCGGGCTTTTTTAAGCGATATTTTTTCCGTAGGGATTGGCTTATCTGGCTATGAAGAAGAGGTGATCCTTCGAACCCTGGAAAGTATCCAAAAAGCAGCCATAGAGGGGAAAAAGCTTATAGGCGTATGGCAGCCGCCCAGGGAGTCTTTTATCTCCTGGCTAAACGAACAAGTGCCTGCCAGAATAAAGAAGAACGCAAAAAAAATAAAAAAAGAAAAAAAAGCGGAATTGACACCAGAAGAAATATTTCAAAGAGATAGGCAACGTTACATTAGTAAAATTCTTACCATAAAAAATAGCCTGCCCAAAGTAAATACTTTGCAAAAGATCCTTTCTTTTTTAGAAGAAACCCTGCAAAAAACAAGTCTTGCCTCCAAGCAAAAAGAATATGAACAAAATATCCAGATCGTGAAAACGGCTATTGCCTTCCGACAGGATGATTTCCATTTGCTTATAGCTTCCTTTGTTCCTAAACCAAGAGAAATAACATATTACGATGGACAACAAAAACTCCTTTTAAAGCTTCTTTTAAAACCTGATCGCATCGAATACAAAGACTGCACAATCTCTTTATCCCAGGTACTATCTATTTGCTCTCTGATGCAAACAGAAAAGCACAGACAAGAGAGAGAAAAAGAAAGCAGGCATTGGAAAGATCTATGGCAGGGTATCCCAGAGCAATACAAAGACAAAATAGACAGTTTAAAAATAATGGCTAAACAGCATTGGGAGAAGCTTTATTGCATCCCTGGCGATTTTTATAATTTTTTATTGGAAAGCACCAGGAATAAAGAAATTTTTTTTGTTCCTAAATATACAAAAATTCGATGCCAGGAAGATCTGAACCATTGGCTTTCTTCTATGTTTGAAGCTGTAGAGGAGGCAATCCAGAAACCTTCTTTTCTCAACAATGCGATGCTGGAGATACTTTCTCTTGTGTATTCCACGCCTAAATATGGAGTAAAAACCTATGCCTTGTGGCTAGGCAAATCCCAGGCAAAACTTCTCGATAATAAAAGGCTGGACAATGCTTTCCGAGGCAAGCTGGCTTCTTACAAAACCGACCAAATTCTCGAAGAAATAGAAAAGCTTATCTCGCGCCATTGCCTGGAAATTATCACCGTAGGAACACACAATTTGCCTGTTGTCAAGCTGACTCAAGATGGTATCAAAATTTTGGAATCTCTAAAACATAACCCAAAAGAGTCCGTTGCCATCCAGACATTGGAAAAGCCCAAACAGCCTGAACCAGCATATCTTCATTCTAACAAGATTTCTTACTACGATTTGCTCCAAGATATACATAACGGCAATAGACAAGGCTGGATAAACTTTTTAAAGCAAGAAGACGTTGCAAAAGAAATGGAAGCATGGGATACCAACCGTTTGGAGATGGTGTGCAGAACACTAGAAGAAAAAATTCCAGGCTGGCAAATTCCTGTACGATGGGAACTTGCCATGCACCCAAAAAAGAATAAAGCATTAGAAAAGCTCTTGTAAGTAGCAGCCTTGCTGCAAAGCCTATTGCCGTGATTTCAAGCAAGATTCAAGATTAAGCTGGAAAACCTTAAGATCATTTTTTTTCAGTAACTTACGATTGAAATGTCGTGCAAAAGTGTAAAGCTTTTTCACCGCAGAGACGCGGAGAACGCAGAGAGGAATAAAAAATATAAAAATTTTTTCTCTGCGTCCTCTGCGCCTCTGCGGTAAATTTTTTTTTGATTACGGTTTATCAGGGTCAGGAATAGAATTATTTAAGCCTGTGGTATTCCAGCTCGAAGTGACGCATTTTAGTACCCTGACCATAAGGAAGGGAAAGGGTAGAAGGGAATTTGCGTTCTTGTAGCCAGTTGTGTATAGAAACAACAGTCTGGGGGGAATAGCAGGCTTTTTTTGTTGTGGAAGAAGAAAGCTTCTGGAGTTGAAGATGCTGGAGAAGAGCCTTGACAAAAGAAGTATGCAGAGTGCCTTTGGAAGTATAAAGCCCTAGCTTGTGGGCAATGGCCTGGACATCGTATTGAGCCTTTTCGGATTCGGAAAAAGCCTTTTCTGGCAGGGAAATGTCATACTGCTGGCAAAGGGAAGTGAAATAGTTCCTGCGTTCCTGGGGAGAAAGATCGTACAGTTGTGTCATATCCTCCACCAGCATTTTGATCATCTTCCAGCCACCAAAGATATCATGCTGCTTTTTGCATTCCGACAAAACATCGTCCACCTGATCCAATCGCTGGCAGGTGTCCTGGACGAAAAATTTTATCTGGGATTGGAGCTTGCCAATGGATTTATCCATTTTATCCACAACTTTATCCACAATAGCAGAAATAATCGCATTTTTTTGCTCTAAAAACGCCCCTTCGTGTGGCATTGTTGATAACTCAGTATCTCCTTGTGCAGAATGGAGATAGAATCCTTTTTGACGAATAGAAGGCAAAACTTCACAGGTTATCCACCGACGAAAAGTTTCTGCCTGGGGTTTGCGCGAAAGGATCATAGCTGTGTATAAGCCTGATTCTGTAAGGATAAGAAGCGATGGGGAAAATTTTAAGGATTCATCATCGAATTTATAAGGTTCCTCAATAGTATTGAATGACCTCAATAAGTTTTTAAATTCCAATAGTTTAGAATCATGTAAAACGACATATTCAACACCTTCTTTAAAAGAATTGCTTTGAACAATCGTTTGTGGCAAATTCTCATACCCAAGCTGTCCTTCCAATTCCTTAGGCAAAAAAACAAAGCCAGTGCCTTGCATGAAAAAAGGGGTAATCTGCAAACCAGTGTCATGAACGAAAGTTTTTGTGATTTGAAACATGATCATTCTCCTGAAAAAAATGTAAAAAGAAACAAAATATATTTTCTCCTTGATTTAGGAGAGTAAAGCCTATAGAATCACGTGCGAATTTAATTTTTAGGCATGTTTTCCAAAAGGAAACATGCTTTTTTTGTTGACAAAGAGCATTATAGATGATTATTTAGATTTTGTCTATAGAAAAAAATAAATATAAAAGGAAGGTTTTGATAAGGAAAGCGGATGATGAAAATTCCGAAAAACAGCATTTTTATTTCCTACAGGAGAGACGATAGTGCGGACATAAGCGGTCGTATCTATGACTGGCTGGTAAGAGAATTTGGAAAAGAAAATGTGTTTAAAGATGTAGATTCTATTCCCCTGGGCATAGATTTCAAAAAATATCTGATCGAAATAGTCAGCCAGTGTGAGGTATTGCTTGCAGTGATAGGCAGACAGTGGCTAACGATAAGCGATGGAAAGGGAAAGCGCCGCTTAAAAAATCCAGAGGATTTTGTCAATATAGAGATTGCAGCAGCCCTGGAAAGAAAGATACCCGTGATCCCTCTGCTGGTACAAGATACAACCATGCCAGGAGAAAGGGATTTGCCAGAGAACCTGAAGAATCTGGCCTACAGAAATGGGATGACAATAAAACGTGACCCTGATTTTCGTGCGGATATAGAAAGGCTTATAAGAGGAATCAAGGGACATTTGGATTCAGGAAATAGCCAGCAAAGGATTCCTGAAAAAGAAGAGGAGAAAGAAATCTACGGCTTGATAGAATCCCTGTGGGAAAGCTGCAAATACAATCACAACGGAGAGTGGATACTCGATATGGCATCGGAGAGATGGGTAAACCTGAGCGTATCTGAACAGCAAAGATATGCAAAAGCCTATCAGGAAGGGTATGCC
>CALKWO010000372.1 GCA_938003875.1 uncultured bacterium | reverse complement strand
TTCTTTAGCAAAAAATTTCTTTTTTTCTGGTCTTCCTGCGCGAGAGCGTTCATATGATATCACTATCTGTCTTAACATCCTTTGTGGGAGTGCAATAGATTATTCGGCTCAGGTGAAACCAAGAAATGAATAGCTTTTATGCAGTAAAATTAGCATATCCGCAGGTTTGGGCCGCATAGAATAAGGCAGACCGAAAAAACCTGCCCAGTCAAAAACCGCGCCTCTTGCAATGGTTTCTCCCTTGATTGGCGAAAGGCGCAGGGATTGCGCTGGTGTTCGGCTTTTGAGCAGAGACGTTTTTTTTCGGCGCAACCCTGAGGCTACAAATCATTGAAATAAAAACAATTATTGATTAACACATATTTTTAAAAAACAATTTTATTGTTCCTGTTTTTCAAGTTTTTTTTCTATAATCCTTCAATGAGAAAATGCTCTTCTCGACTGTCTAAACCATAAAGAAGCGGTTGCCAAGATCAATAAAATGATCGAATGTGGTTCGGGAATTGAATACGAATTATATAAAATCGTGATTTCGGTGTCAGTAAGTACTCCATTGTAGACTCTCACTTCATCCAGGTCGCCGACCAGAAAGCCGCGATTAGTATAACCATCGGCACTAAGACCGTAAGCACCCATAATCAAAGGAACTGAAGAATTCATCAGGGTATGGGAACCCACGTTCTCAGAAGTGCGCAAGGCTCCATCGACAAAGAGCTTGAAATCGCCGGTGGTAGCGTTGTAAGTGCTAGCGACATAATGCCACTGACCGTTATTGAGAGCAACATTGTCTGAAATGTCATAGTCGCTATTGCTTGCGTTGTCGAATTGGCTATAGCCTACCATTGTGTCGGTGAGAAAGAGACCGTATGATCTGTTGTTGTGGGTGTAATGTTTGGCGACCATGCTTACATACTCCGTGCCAGGAACGCTGGTTTTCACCCATGCCGCCAGACTAATACTGCCAGGGATATCCAGGGATGCACTGTCTGCCGCTCGAACAAAATCATTGCCATCGAAGCGTAAAGCCTGGCCTGAGATCCCTGCAACGAAAGCTGCTCCATAGTTGACAGCGTGATTTCCTGATCCACTCAAGTCGTTGGTATTGCCTTCGAAGCTATAACTGGCGACCAAAGTCGCGGCCATAGCCTGTAAGCCAAAACCTATCCCTAAAATCAAGAATAATAAAATTGCTTTCATAAATTCAATCCTTAAGAAACGAAATTGGAGAGCTAGGTAAAAAAATACTTTTCAAAAAATTATATCAAAGTAAAATCTAACACCGCAAGAAAAAATTAGATTTATGAAAAAGTACCTATATTCCGTAGTTTCTAATTAGTTAGCTCTTAACCGAATGGGGCCTAGTTTGGCTCTACAATAGACTATCAGCAAAATATGAAGAGGCATGCTGATTCTAAAAAGGAACATCAGCATAGAAAGAAAAATTTCATATAGTTGAGTAAACCAGTGTTCTTGCAATTTAGGGCTTTTTCCTAGATGGTCTTCCAGCAATTTCATCTTGATTGCGCGGGGGAAATCGAATTCCTGGAGATTTTGATCATAAATGCAGAATAGACGATTTCTCTGGCAGATAGTAGTCCATGTTTGATCAAAATATTGGTCAAACTCCTGGATTTTTTGGGTAAAAGTTTCTGCATTTTGGATTTTTTGTTCAAAATCCAATGGTAAGCTTTCGAGTTCTGTCTGTTTTTCTTTATAAGTATGGATCGCCTGTAAAAAAACTTCTATTTCATAGCTTTTCCAATAAGAAGGCCAGGCCGAAAGAAAAGTTTTTATGGAGTTTTGTCCAGGTATCCGAATCGTGAGGTGTAGCTCTTTTTCCAACTTTGTCATCAATTTTTTCCATGTATTCTGCAGAACTTCCTGTTTCATTCTATATGCTTCTTGTTGAGCATTCTTCGATCCTCCTTCGGATCTTGGGGGGACAGGAACAAATGCCGATTCTCTTTTGTTCTGTGAAGATTCTTCTGGTATATCGTTCATTTGTTCTTTAGCAGCCACGGATTTCTGGGCTCTTGTGTCTTTCATCTGCTCTCGAATATAATCCACAGCTACTCTGGCAAACTGTTTTTTTATCGAAAATTGGAACTGGCTTGTATCCCATCGTTTTAGCATTTCTTCTTGCTCATTGGCTGGGAGTTCTTCCCATTTTGCAAAAATTCGCAATGTGTCTTTATAGTGGAATACATAGCATATAGATTCTCTAAAAGGCAGAATTATCAAGCCCCACAAATCTTGTAATTCCTGATTGGCAGTAATAAAAAAATAATCGTTTTCTCCAAAGGGGCAGATAGCATTGAGATGTTTTTGGTATAAACGGTTGATTTGTTCCATGTATTCGATTTTAGTAGTTCCAGTGTCGAATAGATTTTCTCTATGAAATTTCAGGATTTGGGGACAGTGGTGTTGGAGAAACATGTGAGTAGTATCCTGCAATTCCTTTATAAAAGGATCAGGCTTTCCTGTTGTCTGGCGAGAAGATGCAATTCTCTTATCGAGGATGATGTTTATGGGAATCAGATTATCATAGCGGGAAGAAGTCGAAAAAAAATAGAAAGAGAAAAGAAGTACGACTAAAGATATGGAGCTGATCAGTGCGAGGCGAATATATTTTTTTTCCAGGCTTAGATTCAAAGAGGTAGTGACAACAGGTACTGCAAAAAAATTACATAAAAAATAGATGGAAAGCAGTTCCAGATAAAACCATTGCAAAGCAAAATCCAATTCACAGTATTGGTAGATTTGGAAATAAGAGGTAAAGCTTCCTACCAGCAACAGCAATATGATCCATTGGATCAGGCCAAAATAAGCATTCAATTCACGGCGTGCATTTTCTGAAGAATGGAAAAAAAATGTGTAAATTCCAGAAACAGGATATAGTAAATAGTAGAAAAAAGGTTTTGGTTTGCATTCAGAATAGTATTTTTCTAAATCTTCATAGATTTTTGTAGCCTCTCCGAGTACAGGCAAATCTTCCAATACCTTCCATTTTTTATTGCATATTGGGCGCAGCAAAGCCCCAAGCAATAAAATAAACACCAGGGTAATCAGCTCATATTTCCCCAACATCACTGCAAAGGATACGAAAAGAAAACCTATTGAGCAAATAAAAAATAGTTTTATGCAAAATTCCATCATGGATTTAAAAAAATTCCATAACATTTTTATCTCCTGCTAAAAAGTATCCATAAACAGGTTTAGCGATGAGAATTCAATAACCTTCCCATAACTGGAATTTAACATTTAGGAACAAGAATTAAATAAGTTTCACATTTCCTCCCACAGACTCAAGCAGATGCTATTAACATAGCACTGCTTAGCCTGCACAGGCTTTTCTTCTTGTATACTGATTGTATTATAGAAGTTGAAGCTTATAAAATAATATTTACAGAGATAAGAATCTCATAAATAACTATTGTATATTAAATTAAGTACCAGGGGCGTTGCCCCTGGCTATTATATTTCGCCCCTTCGGGGCTAAGATTGGAATATAGCTTAAAGTGCATTTATCACTAAAACTATAATTTCCTATACAGTGAATTAGCCTCCTTCGGAGGCAATCTTTCCCGTGCGTAAGCTGTAATCTTATCG
>CALKWO010000371.1 GCA_938003875.1 uncultured bacterium | reverse complement strand
TTTCTTAAAGAACAAACTAAAAAAATCAAAATTCTTTCCTTAGAAGCTGCGGAACATAGGCTATTGGTTCTTTAAACATAAATTGTTTCGTTTAGTATTTTGGGCCCAATATAAGGACTCAATCCATTTTTTGTTATGATTTCTACTTTTTCTGATTTGAAGATATTTTCAAAATAGTCATAAACCTGCATAAAAGTATCAAAATTTTCTCTTTCTGGTATGAAATCGATCAATATATCAATATCACTTTGTTTTTTGGCTTCTCCACGCACATAAGAGCCAAATAATCCTATATTTTTAACACCAAGTTGTAATAAATTCTTTTTATGTGCCTGGAGAATATTGATGATAGATTCTTTTGTCATCATAATTAAAGTCCTATAGAAAATTTACTTTGCCAGTCTGACACCCAGATTATCGTATTTGATTTTAGGGAGATAGTGCCACCTTTTAGTGCTGTATATATTATCTATGAAAGTATCGAATGCACCACCTCTGCATACATGGGTTTCCATTTCTTTTTCTGGGCCTTTAGGATCTTTGTCAGGGCTAGTTCTATAATAGCTTTGATGATAGCAGTCATAGCACCATTCCAGGACATTGCCTGCCATGTCATTGCATAAATAAGGAGAATTTCCCTGAGGAAATTTGCCTACTTCTGCCAGGTGTTCGTAAGAATCTCCTAAATTCCCATTTTGTTTATAATTACAACGATATTCATTATTTTCTTCAGGACTTTGGTTGCCCCAGGGATACAACCTCATAGGATTAGGATTCGTTTTCATAGGAATAGGAAGTTGCTTGCTTTCCCAATCGGGAACATCAATCCCTCCTCTTGCCGCTTTTTCCCATTCTGCCTCTGTGGGTAATCTTTTTTGTGCCCAGTTAGCATAAGCCAGTGCATCGAACCAGCTAATGCCTACAACAGGTTTTTGATCTCCTTCTTCTTTTATAGCGGCCATAGGATAGCCTGTTGTCTGGCAAAAATTTTTATATTGACCATTGGTCAATTCGTATTTATCTATATAAAAAGCAGAAATCCCAATGCGTTTTAAAGGAGTTTCGTCTTTTTTTCTTTGGGAAGAGCCTCGGAGAAATTCTCCTGGAGGGATATATACCATCTGGCTGGAATCCACTGTCCACAAGTATACTCCTTTTTTCGCTATTTTTTGCATTCCTTGTGGCATATCCTCTCCAAACCATCCTTTTTTTCCTAGAATACTATCATAATAAGCAAGCTCTTGCTGGTTGATTTTTGCCAGTGTTGCTTCTAAAAAATTTACATTGACCTGGGATTGGTATTTCAGAAGATACTTTCTTGCGCTATCGAAATCCCCTTTGATGATTTCTTCAGAAATATTCACCAACAAAAGAGATTGTAGTTTTTTTTCCTTGGAAAATATTTGTGTTGCAGCAAAAATAGATATTCCTATCACAAGAATAAGTAACAAAATAGCATAGATATATTTAGAAGAAAAAGTTTTTGCTGTTTCTTCCTCTATATCCTCCTGAACAGGAATTTCTTCTGGCTGAGTCCTGGGCTTTAATGATGCTTTGCCTTCTATCTCTTCTGTTTTAGGTTTAATTTTGGGAGAAGGTAAGTCTATATTTTTTTCCCATCTTTTCGTGACAGGTCTGTTCTCCTCTAATTTAGGAAGCTTTTGCTCGCCTACAGGATTCTGAATAACATTTAAAGGAGTTTTCATAGATTCCGTTTTTGATGGTTTTTTTCTATCCAGAATATTTTCTTTCCGAGCAGGTTCTAAGGGAATCTCTTTGAGAAACTGTATTTCTTTTTGGCGAAAATCCTGAATTTTCGGGGCATCTGAAAGCTGTGGCTCATTTTCTTTTTTTGTTTCCACAGGCAATGGTGAAGACAAAAATTGAAGGCCTTTTGTTTCTGATTCAGAGAAATTCGATTGCGTTGTATTATGAGATTTTTTTTCTTCTAATTCTGATAAAAAATTCAGACGATCATCGATTATCTCTTCTCTGTCTTCTTCTGTATGGAGAGGCTTTATTTGATCCAGACCTCTTGTTTCCTGATTTATCTCAATAAAAGTACTTTGATTTTCCTGAATTAAAGCTTTTTCCCTCTCTATAACAGAGGGCAAATGTTCAGGCTCGACAAGATTGAGTTTAGGCTCTCCTGGAAAGGGAGTTTCAGAAAGCTTTTTCCTGGCATCTTCCAGAGGAGAAACAACCTCACTCGCAATGTTAGCCACGGATTCTATAGTAAAACCATCAAAATCAGGGTCGACTATTTTGCCCGCATATTCCACCCCTTGAGAGCTTTTGGAAATCATGGCTGGCCTGCTCGATGTAGGAGGTAATTTTCCTGCAGGACGAGACATTTTTGTTTTTTTGGGTGATTCTATTCTTTTGCTCTTGGTTAAATTGACTTTGGTCTGGTTTGTCTCCAATAACCGATTTTTAGCGGAGCATATATCTTCTGCCATTTCAATATATTCTATGACCTCCTGAGCGCAGGAAAAACGATCTTCAGGCCTTTTGGCAGCAAGCTTTTGAAATAGGAAATCTATTTCATCAGGCATGTTCGGAATGTTATCCTTTAGAGAAGGGATAATAGCAGAAATATGCCTTTGCAAGACAACAATGAAATTCGAGTCTTTATATAAAGGCTCCCCTGTAAGGCAGTGGTAAAGCACCATTCCCAAAGAATACAAATCAGACCGCTTATCTATATTTACCTCTCCTCTTGCCTGCTCTGGAGACATATAAAGAGGCGTTCCATATATTTTTCCTTCTGCGCTGATCTGGCAGTCTTCCTGGATTTCTTTTGCTGTGCCAAAGTCTGCAATTTTTACTTCCTGGTTGACAGAAACCAGAATATTGGCAGGCTTTACATCTCTATGTATGAAACCCTTTTCGTGAGCATAATCCAAACCTTTTGCAACCTCTTTCATCATGCGGAGAACCCATTCAAAGCTGAGCTTTCCATGAAGGTCAATCATTTTTTGTAATGTCTTGCCTTCAATATATTGCATGATAATATAATAGACACCATCTTCCTCTCCTACATCATATACAGTGATAATGTTAGGATGCTCCAATTGAGCCGATGCCCTTGCTTCTTTCAAGAAGCTTTCTATGGTTTCTTTTTGCCCTTCTCCTTGTAATATTTCAGGGTGCAAAAATTTTACAGCGACCATTTTGTCCAACAAAGAATGCTTTGCCTTATAGACTACACCACGATTACCACTTCCAATTTTCTCAAGGATATGGCATTTTCCAATTTGTTTGTCTATCCAGTTATCCATATCTTTCTCCATGAATAAGAAACCAAAAATATCTATCTATGAATAAACCTGATTTGCGAAGGAATTGCAATAGTATTTTTTGACTATTTGCCAGAATTTTGAAGAAAATCCACAGAAAGGCTGTGTTATGGGCTATCTATAAATTGCTGATGCCATAGTTCCAGCATAAGCAAGCTGTAAATCTGATGTTGCCAGTTCCATTTATGAGAGCTATGTTGCTTGAGAATCGTTTCAATGAAATCCTTCCGAAAATATCCCCTTTGCAATGCCTTAGCCGATAGAAGAGTATCTTCTGCCATTTCTTTTAGCTCATGTCTCAACCACTTGTCTAAAGGTACGGCAAATCCCATTTTTTTTCTATTTAAAACTTCTTGTGGCAATATATCTTTATATAATTTTTTAAGGATGTATTTTCCTGTATTTTTAGAAAGCTTCCACTCTATCGGTAGCCGCGCAGTGAATTCCATCAATTTATGATCCAAGAAGGGCGATCTTGCCTCCAGGGAATTTGCCATTGATGCTATATCCATTTTTACCAGCAAGTCGTCGGGCAAATAAAGAGAGACATCCGAATAAAGAATGCGCTCCAGAGGGGAACTTACCTGGCATTCCTGGTGTTTTTGCCAGAAAAGTTCAAAACAATCCGAAGAAGATACCTGGGAGGCAAAATCTTTTGAGTAGAGTCGTTGCTTCCTGTCAGGGGTAAAATAGCTCATCCAGTGCCAGTATGCACGCTCTACAGGATTGCTATAGCCCTCTAAAAATTTTTGCAACTTCCAGAACATGCCTTTACTATGTCCGCAAGGAAAGGCAAGCAAAAGGGAATGTAGCATCTTTGCTGACAGGGAAGGGAAAAAAGGATGAAGTTTACGACACCATTCTATGGCTTTATAGCGATCATAGCCGGCAAAATTTTCATCTCCCCCATCGCCTGTAAGCACGACCGTTACATGCTGCCTGGCTAGCTTACACACATAGTATGTGGCAATGGCAGAAGAATCAGCATAAGGCTCATTGTAATGCCATACCAGCCTTGGTAAAATAGAAAAATCAGGCTCTACACAAAATTCTGTGTGAGTTGTATGAAATCTTTCTGAAACCAAACGAGCATAAGAAGATTCATCGTAAGAATGGTCGGAAAATGCGATGGAAAATGTTTTGATATCCTCTTTTGGGCAGGCATCTCTCATCATAGCAACGACAATGCTGGAATCCAGACCTCCACTCAAGAGTACGCCTAGAGGTACATCGCTGTTCATGCGAAGGCAAACTGACTCTTCTATTTTTTCCCAAAGCCTTTTTTCCAGATTTTCTTTTTCTCTTTTCGTGCTGGCAGGCCATTTGGGCAAATAAGAAAGCCTCCAGTATTGTTGTATATGGATTTTATTGTCTTTCCATACAAGATAGTGGGCAGCAGGGAGCTTGTGGATACCAGAAAAAGCACACAGGGGCGAGGGGACATACTGATAAGTAAGATAATGGTGTATAGCCATAGGATTGGATTCTCGCTTTACTTCATGATGCTGCAAAAGGGATTTGATTTCAGAAGCAAAGAGAAAAGCATCCTTTGTGCTTGTATAAAAAAGAGGCTTTTTCCCAACCCGATCCCGTGCTATGAACAAAATCTGCTTTCTTTCATCCCAGATAGCAAAAGCAAACATACCTCGTAGTTTTTCCAGGCATTCTATTCCTTCTTTTTCATACAGATACAAAAGAACCTCTGTATCGCTTCTGGAAATAAATTCATAGCCTTGTTGCTCCAACTCGCGTCTGAGTCTCAAGAAATTATAGATTTCTCCATTGAAGACAATCCATATATTTTTTTCTTTATTGCACATTGGCTGGCTAGCATCAGAAGAAAGGTCCATGACCTTGAGACGACGATGCCCTAGCCCAACAGATCCCTGAGCATAAATGCCTTCTCCATCAGGCCCTCGATGATCCAAAACATGGCTCATCTTTTGGACAAGGCTTCTATCTACTTTTTGACAAGGGTCACACTGGATGATCCCACAAATTCCACACATATACGATGCCTTTATGTATATAATTTTAGTTAACTGGAAGGATAGGAAATTATAGTTTTGTCTTCATCGTAATCGTAATCTTAATCAATGCTCATAGAGGATAACGATTAAGATTACGATTACGAAAGATGAAAGATAACGATTATGATAATATTAAATTATTGCGTTTTGACTAGAAATTTGTTATTTTTTCTTTCAATTTCTATTGTTATAGAGACTATAATTTTATTTTCCACTTTTCCCAATTTTTGTCTACTATTTTTTAGGATTTCCTCAAAAATCAGAGATTTATCGTGCTATAAAATTACTTACAATCTACGGAATATAGGGTAAAACTTTTTTCTGGGGGTTATTTTATGGATTCCTTATTTTCTGCAAAATCCTATGGGGATTTGACGAGATACCCTATTGGGAACACGGTGAACAACCAGTATAAAATACTATCACCTCTGGTTCCTGTTTTAGGAGGTAATGTATATAAGGTAGAGGACATTATATCTTCAGAAGGCAAAAGCTGTTATTTGATCCAGATGGAGCAAAATGTGGATTGCAAAGGCTACCAAGATGAAAGGCCTTTGCTGAAATCGCTTTCTCAGGAAAAAAAAGGAGATACGCTCGGAGGAGAATTTATAGTAGAAACAGCAGGATATACTTTTTTAGGAGAATGCCTGCAAAAAGTCAAAAAAGAAGAGGAATACAAAAATATTTTTCTGCCTGTGATGGAATGGATAGAAAAATTTCACCAGCATCGAAAAAATTTCCCATTTCTCCAATACTATAATATTCTTATCGGCGAAAAAAATATTATAGTATTGGGGACAAGCTTCGTCTATAATTATTTTAAGTGCCAGAACAATCCCTATCCTCACCTTATTTCCCCTAACTATGTCAATTCTCTAAGGTTTCCCCAGGGAAGCAAATATAATCCTTGGAGTGACTATTATCCTGTTGCTATCATGCTTTGGGAGCAGTTTCTCAAGCATCCTCCCAGTTGGGATGATCATTCCATGCGATTCCAGGAAGAAGTCTGCGCAGGAATGTATACAGAATTCATCCAAACTTTCACAGATAGCAATGCTTCCTACCTCAGCATGGAAAATCCCCTGGAAAGGTTTAAAAATATAAAGTCAGCACCTCCTGTTTCCACACCATCCATACCCGCTGCAAGCTATACAACTTATAGCATTGGCAATCCCGTACCAGCCTATGAAGAAAAAACAGGCAATTCTTCTAAACTGAAGTCTCTTGAGCAAGAGAATACAAGGCTTTATGAAAAGCTAGATGAAGTTTATCAGCAGTTGGAAGGCTTGAAAAGCGAAGCCAAGAAAAAAAGCAGGCTTTTCTCCCTGCTTTTGTCAGGCATAACAGGCATCGTTCTGGGTTCTGTATTGCTTTTATTCTTTCTCGGATTCCGCCTTCTCTCTCCTGCGCAGATAGAAGAGCAAGAAAAAAATGCAATTCAGAAAAATTTTTGGCATACATTAGGTCTTCTGCAAGGCAACAAGATACAGGAAGCAAAATCCCTGTGTGAATCCATCACCTTAACGCCAGACCATCCTATATGCTATATCTATCTGCATGTTCTACAAAATATCTATGAACTCACCAAAGAGCAAAAACCAGAAAGACAGCAAGAGATCAAAAAAAATATGATGGAAAAACTTCTTTTCCTGCAAAACCAGAGAGATCGACTTTCCCAGGAAATAGAACGCTACCATCTTGCTATTTCTCTCGAACAAATCCAGCATTGGATTGCTATCTTTAAAAAATGATTTAGAAAAAATTATAGTTTTTATATAGTCCTACGTTCCGCGCCTTCTTTGGAAATTTATTTCTTGCATTGTATCTTAAAATTTGCTGAAATAACAGAATCGTATATTACAAACAATATTTTCCTGTTTCTCCAGCGAGGAGGAAAAAATATGAAAAAAAGACTTTTATTTTGTTTTTTGATGATTTTGACTGCATTTTTAAATGCCAACACTCTTTTGCTCAATGGTGATTTTGAAAATACCTCGGTGACAACCTTGGCGGATGGAAGGCTTCGTTTTCAAGGATGGACAGTCAAATACACGAATGGTGGATATTCTGGAATCTTTCAGGAAGGAATCAATGGACTTTCTGCCTTTAATCATAGCGATAGCCTGTATGATGACAACGATCCTTTTTATGCTTATGTTGACAGCACTACTCCTAATTTAGATCACTTTGCTTATGCTCGTCCAAGCGGGCCAGCACCAGGCAATAGTTACGCTGAGTTATATTCCGATATTTTTAGCAAGCAAGGCAATGTGAATATGGATGTATGGCGTGAAAGTGGTAACTCTTATTCTGAAGTGCGCTTTCATAGAGCAAGCGATAATGTCCTTCTGGATTCCTTTTATTTTACAGGAGGAACAGCAGTTCATGACTGGACAACCGTTACATTGAATGTTTCAGGTATTAGCGATGGTACTGAACTTTATATTGTTCTAAGAGGTGGAACCTATGAGCCAGGTATGGGCTGGCTGACATTCTTTGATAATATTTTTGGTGGTATTTCGCAAGAATACAATGTACCAGAAGCAGGCGGTGGCTCTGTAACTATACCTGAAATCAATAGCTTGTTAGTTATTTTGCTGAGCCTTTGTGTTGTAGTTTTTTCCTATAAAAGAAAATAGAATACATAAACAGAAAGCCATGAAACAATATAAAACACTTCTTGTTTCCTTCTCTAAAGGTATTGTTTCTATCATACTCAATCGGCCTCAAGTTCACAATGCCTTCGATGAGAATCTGATTGCTGAACTTCAGGAAGTTCTTTGTGAAACAAAAGAAAATAATAAAACCAGATGTGTCGTGATTACAGGCAATGGCGAATCTTTTTGTGCAGGGGCAGACATGAACTGGATGCGCAAAATGAAAAGCTATACATACCAGGAAAACTATCAGGATGCTTATCGGCTTTCTGAAATGCTGCATTCTCTTTACAGCCTGCCATTTCCTACTATCGCTAAAGTGAATGGCTCTGCGTTTGGCGGAGGAGTTGGCCTGGTTTCTGCCTGTGATATTACCGTGGCTTCTTCCCATGCTTTTTTTTCTTTATCTGAAGTACGCCTGGGGCTTGTTCCTGCCTGTATTTCTCCTTATCTCTTAGGCCGCATACAGCCTGGAGTTTTAAGACGCTTCTTCTTGACGGGAGAACGTTTCAGTGCCGAAAAAGCTGAGGAAATTGGCCTTATAAATGAAGTCGTTGACAGAGAAAGCCTGGATCAAAAAGTCATGGATTATATAGAAAAAATTTTGTCCTGTGGGCCAAGATCTTTGGCTATGGGCAAAGAAATCCTGGCTAAAGTACCAGGCATGAGTACACAAGAGTACATGAAGTCTACGGCGGAATGGATTGCGACGCTTAGAGTAGGAGAGGAAGCACAAGAAGGCTTGACTGCTTTTTTAGAAAAGAGAAAGCCCAACTGGAGCGGATAGGAAGTTATAGTTTTATTGCTATATAAATGCACTATAAACTATATACCAATCTTAGCCCTAAAGGGGCAAAATATAATAGCCAGGGGCAACGCCCCTGGTACTTGGGCGAAATAATTTTCATAATTTCATACAAAATTTATGATAACAAAGAAATTTCAGTAGCAAATTTTTTTTTTTAATGCTAGAATACCTTTATAGTTGTTTACTGTAAGAACTAAATGGCCTTAATTTTGAGAAGTGCAGATTTCTTTACCCAACGAAAGGAGTTTTCCTTGAAGACCAATCTAGTACCAAAGTTAGAAAATATTACTCAAGAAACTAAAGACTATGCACTTGAAAAATCTAAAAAATTAGAAAAATTTTACAAGATTAGAAAAATTGATATCATTATGCAAATGGAGGGAGAAAAATACGAAGTAGAAATGGTGGTTTCTCCAGAAAGGGGAAGTCTGATAGTTGCTTCTTCTTTAGGTGAAGAGTGGATGCCCGCCATTGATAGTGTTCTGGAAAAGACAGAAAGACAGCTTCGAAAACTAAAAGAAAAAGTAAAAAGTCATAGGCTGAAAAAAGCTAAACCAGAAGCAGAAACAACTAATGAGGAAAAAGAACCCCCAAAAGTAAAAGAAGAAGATACTTACGAAAAAGTAGTCAATAAAATGAAAAATGGATAATAATCCTGGTCATTAGATGATTTTTTTAAGTCTCTGGTTTTATCTCTTTAAAACCAGAGACTTTATTATAATAAGGGGCGAGATTGTTTATGGAAGCTCGTGCAAAAGCTACTGTAAGGTGGAGAGCAGGACTACATATTCGACCAGCTACCTGTATTGTGAAATTGCTCCAAAAATATACTTGTGATGTAAAATTGATGCAAGATCAGGCTATATGCAATGCCAAAAGCGTTATCCAGATTATCAGCCTGGGAGCAGAATGTGGGACAAGCCTTATTATAGACGCAAGAGGCGAAGATTCTCAAAAGGCAGTGGAGGCATTGAAGGCTTTTTTCGATGATTATGAAGATGAAGATGCCTTGTGGTAAGAAGGGATAGTTATGGATATAAAAAAGGGAATCCCTGTTTCCTTAGGCGTAGCTATTGGGGAAGCTTTTCTTTTAGACCATGAAGGCTACAGAATTCCTAAACGTTTTATCAGCAATACTCCTGAATCCATAGAAAGGGAAAAAGAACGATATAAGAATTCTGTAGAAAAAGCAATCTCTGAGCTTTTGGAAATCGAAGAAAAAAACAAGAGCAATAAGGATATTGCTGTTCTTTTCATGGGACATCGTTTCATTATTGAAGACCCTGGCATACAAGAAGAAATCATAGAAAAGATTGAGCAATTCTATTATACAGCAGAATATGCAGTGTCTCATATTATGCATAAACATAGCTATACGCTAAAATCTCTTCCTAACGATTATCATTCCAAGCGCAGTATTGATCTGGAGGATATAGAGAATAGACTTCTCAAACACCTTTTGGGAGGGCAAAGAGAAAATCTGTGTAATCTTAAAAATCCAGTCATTTTGGTCGCTAAAGATCTCACACCTTCCGAAACAGTCATTTTACCTCAGGATAGAATTTTAGCCTTCATTACAGAAATCGGAGGAAGGACATCCCACACGGCGATAGTTGCACGAACGAAAGGAATTCCTGCTGTTGTAGGCTTGAATGCAGCGACAAGCCAGATACGTACTGGAGATATTGTTGTCGTAGACGGGGGCAAGGGAATCGTCATCATTGATCCAGATACATCCACGCTGGAAAAATATCGTTTACAACAAAAAAAAGAGCAGCTACGCCAGGAAAAATTAAAAACCATTCTGAATCTTCCTGTAGAGACCATAGATGGATATACTATTACATTGAGGGCTAATATCGAAGAGCCTAGCGAAGTAAAGCTCGCAATGCAGAATGGGGCTACAGGCATTGGATTGTACAGAACAGAATTTATTTATGTCAATGAACCAGATCCTCAGGAAGAAAACCATCTTGAAGCCTATAGAACTGCATTAAAAGATCTAAAAGGAAATAAGCTCATTATACGCACGCTGGATTTTGGAGCGGACAAAGCTTTTGGATTAGAGGATTTTGCTGGAGAAAAAAATCCTTTTTTGGGCTGCCGTTCCATCCGTCTATGCTTTGAAAAGCCCGATCTTTTCAAAAAACAGCTTAGAGCCATATTGAGAGCTTCTTCTATAGGCGATGTAGAAATCATGTTTCCTATGATTTCTTCTTTGGAAGAACTTCTGCGAGCTAAGGCAATCTTAGAAGAAACCAAGCAAGATCTATCCAAAGAAAATATTTCCTATAACAAAAGCATTAAAGTAGGAATGATGATAGAAATTCCTTCCTCTGCCATTACTGCAGATTTACTCGTAAAAGAAGTGGATTTTTTTTCTATTGGGACAAACGATTTAATCCAATACACACTCGCCGTTGACAGAATCAACCAAAGGGTAGCACCATTATATAAACCAGCCCATCCTGCTATCTTCCGTTTAATCAAAAGAGTTATTGATATTGCTAAGGAAAATCATATCAAAGTAAGTATGTGCGGAGAAATGTCATCAGAATCTCACTATCTTGTCCCTTTAATGGGATTAGGCCTGAGAGAGTTCAGTATTTCCTCCAGCATTCTTCTGAGTGCTAAAGAAATGATTCGTAAAATCACTATGAGAAGAGCCAAAGAAATAGCCCAAAATCTTTTGGGCTGTATAACACACGAAGAAGCTTTGGATTATTTAAACAAAGAGTTTGGCTCCATATAAAATTTTAAAACTTTAAATTCAGAGACTTTGCCCATGCAAACATGTTCTTTCTGCCTTCGTGAGATATCAGAATATATATCTTTTTGTTTTTATTGCAACAAATCGGTCAATATCGCTTTTTTGAAGCTTCCCGATCCTGAGTTATCCTATTTTTTGTTAAAAGTAAAAGAAGCAGAAAATTTTGATGATCTGGATCTGTTTGAGTATTTGAGCAAAAAAACTATTCGTATTGATTTAAAAGAAGATGTAGAAATACAAAGCACAGAAGAAATAGCTCGTCCTATACAAGAAGAAATAAAAGAATCTCACACAATTTGTGATCAACAAGAAAACATCGAGTTAGAAAAAGAAAAAAAGGTAGATTCCAAAACAGAACAGGGAGAAAAAGACACGCTGGAAGAAGCATATTTTTCCATTGTCTTAGAGGAGGATGTAAAACAGGGTGCTACAGAAACAGTCCAGGAAGAGATAAAAGACAATAAAATCCTTTTTGGTTCTGATTTAGAAGATTCACAATATTTTAGCATAAGCCAGGTGCTTTCCCAAAGGCAAAAAACAACGAAGAAAATAGCTGTACCTGAAGCTCAGATACCAGAAAATACATTATCTGCAAATTCACAAGATTTACCAAAGCAAGAGTCTTTATCAGAAGATTCAAAAGAAAATGGCATTGTGTTTTCCTTTGAAAATTTCATTCCAGAAAATTGTGGCTATCTTCTTTTTGAAGACTATCCTAAAGGAGAAGCAGAAATTTTAGGGCGATGCCAGGAAGAAAAATTTCCTTATATGTTTTTTACAGAGCCTAAAAAGGCAAGCGTTCCAGAAAACAATAAGTCTTTTTTGGTTTGGGTTATACTCTTTATAGGAATAGTGTTAGGAATTTTTATAGGAAGGCTTTTTTAATCGAGGTATCACATAAATTATGGGGGAAGTGATGAAAGTATACTTAAAAACCATCTTTGTGGTAATTTTGATTCTAATTTTGAACTATTTTTTAACTCTTTATCCTCTTGTAACAATAAAAATAGAAACCTTAGAAATCTTTTTCAATCTCTTTGGCGTTATCTATGCCATTATCGTAGGTTTCGCTATCTATGTCGTTTTAAATAATTATAATGAAATTAAACAATATATGAATTGTGAAATCAACGAGCTTCAGGATTTACGAGACTATCTTTTATATGTAGATGAGCAAGAAGAGGTAAAAAAAACTATCTTAGAAAAAATCAAACAATATGCCCAGTCTGTTGTCCAAAAAGAGTGGGTCGCTATGTCAGAATATAAAGAAGTAGACTTCGATACTCCTCCCGAAATCTATGAAATCATTAAAAATGTCAATAAAATCAAGCCAGCCAATGAAAGTGACAGCATTGCCTTATCAAGGCTGATAGAAACACTTTCTCACATAACGACATACCGCACCAACCGATTGACTGCCAGTGTGGATAAGCTGCCTTCTCTTCTAAAGCATTTGATTTTAATGCTTTCAGGGGTGATTGTATTTGCATTCACCATGCTTCCTATGGAAAATATTTGGGTAAATATGAGTCTCAATGCTGTCAATGCTTTTGGGATTGCTCTGATCTATTTCGTTATTTTAGATCTGGACTATCCTTTCAGTGGTGTGTGGTCTCTTCAGCCAAAACCGTTTGAAGATTTTCTGAAACGTTTGGAAAGCAAATAATTTTTTATATCTACTCAAATTATTTTATAATCCATGCCGAAAATGACATGGATTATAAAGTTCAGAAGGTAAAGATGAAACTCCTTAGTGTTGGTCGTACCTACCGCAATTTAATACGAATCAAAGAAATTTTACAAGTTCTTAGCAAACATGGCTTTGGGCATCTTGTTTCTCGTTTAAATCTTGCTATTCACTTGCCTAGCCTTAGACAAATTGGCATACTGTCCCAGTTACCTGCACATCTTTCTCAGGATTCGACTTCTGTACGTTTGCGTATGGTACTTCAGGAGCTTGGTCCTACCTTTGTAAAATTAGGGCAGGTTCTTTCTGGCCGCCCTGATATTCTCTCCGAAGACATGGTTCATGAATTCAAACTTCTGCAAGATCGTGTGCCTCCTTTCCCTACAGACAAGGCCATAGAAATCATCGAAAAAGAGTTCAAAAGAAAATCAGAAGATGTTTTCGCTTCTTTTGACCAGGAGGTTCTTGCCTCTGGCTCTATAGGCCAGGTGCATTGTGCCTTACTACCCAACAACACAGAGGTCATTGTAAAGATCAGAAGGCCTGGAATAGAGAAACTCATAGCAACAGACATCGCCATTTTGCACTTTTTGGCAGAGCTGGCGGAAAAATATATTTCGGAATTGCGTTTTTTTCAGCCGATTATGATCGTTGAGGAATTTGCAAGAACGATCCAGAGAGAAATGGACTTTACAGCAGAAGCAGCCTATACAGAAAAATTCTATAGCCTTTTGAAAAATGAAAACAATGTTGCCTCTCCTAAAGTCTATTGGGAATATACTACATCTAACATAATCACCCTAGAAAGACTCAAGGGCATCAACATAGGAGAGAAAGACGCGCTAAGACGGATGGGAATTGATTTAAAAGACCTGGCGAAACGCATGGTTTCCTCCTTTATGCAACAATACTTTGTCTGGGGTATGTTTCATGCCGATCCCCATCCTGGCAATATTCTTGTAGGGGAAGAGGGGAAGATATATCTCGTAGATTTTGGTATGGTCGGTCATCTTTCTGAAGAATTGAAAAGCCAGTTGTCAACGACTGTCCTGGCACTTGTGAAAGACGATATTGATACTATCATTGAAGTCTATGCTGACATAGGGGTTGTAGGGGGCGAAGTAAGCCGACGAGAGCTAAAAAGTGATGTTTTGGAAATGCTGGACAAATACTTTAACACCCCTTTTCAGCATCTGGATATTTCTAAGGTATTTCAGGATATAGTGCAAATTGGCAGAACCCATAAGATCATGCTGCCAAGAGATTTTATCCTTTTAGGAAAATCTATCGTTATGGCAGCCTCTGTAGCCAGAGATCTGGATCCAGACTTCAATCTTGCCAAGGCAGCCTCCCCTCATTTTGCTGCTATTTTAAGAGAAAAATTTTCCCCAAGAAGACTCCTGAATATGAGTATCTTCCAGATGTGGTCTTTTTTTTCTCTTTTCCAAAAGCTCCCCTTAGAGATAAAGGAAATTCTCAGAAGGATCAAGAGCGGCAATATGCGCCTCATTGTGCAGCATGAATCTATGGAAAAATATATCTATGATTTCCGACGCATATTTAACCGTCTTTCTTTTAGCATTGTACTTTCCGCTATACTGCTTTGCTCTACTCTGCTGATGACATCAGGAATAGGCCCTAAATTCCAGGAAATTCCTCTTCTGGGAATCATAGGCTATGGAATTGGAGCTATCATGGGATTATGGTTCCTGGTCGCAATCTTCCGTTCAGATAGCATGTAAAATTGTAGCCGTGGTGTTGGGCTTTTGAGCAGACCGACTTTTTCAGCGCAACCCTGCGGCTACAAATCATCTCTGTGGTTAAATTTTCCATGATTCCCTTCACTTTACGGGGAAAATCATGTTTTCCGCTACGACATATCTGTCAAAATCTTCTTCCTTTACAAGTCCTAGTCTTGCTGCTGCTTCCTTCAGGGTAATGTTTTGAGCATGGGCTGTTTTAGCGATTTTAGCAGCGTTTTCATAGCCTATGTAGGGATTTAAGGCTGTGACCAGCATCAAAGATTTATTCAGATTTTCCTGGATTTTGGAGGGAACAGCTTCGATACCTTGGGCACAATTGTCTGTAAAGGAGATCATGCCATCGGAGAGGAGGCGTATCTGTTGAATCAGATTATAGATGATTACGGGTTTAAAGACATTGAGTTCGAAATTGCCCTGGCTGGCAGCAAAGGCAATGCAGGCATCATTGCCAAAAACCTGGCAGGCAATCATGGTGATGGCTTCGCATTGTGTTGGATTTACTTTGCCAGGCATAATAGAGCTTCCTGGCTCATTTTCGGGAATGGTGATCTCCCCTATGCCACATCTTGGTCCACTGGCAAGCCAGCGAATATCATTGGCAATCTTCATTAGATTGGCAGCAAGGGATTTCAAGGCACCACTGGTGAAGACGATGGCATCATGGCTTGTCAGTGCCTGGAACTTGTTGGGAGCTGAAAGAAATTTTTTTCCTGTGAGTTCAGTGATTGCCTGGGCAACCTTTTCTCCAAAGCCAACAGGGGCGTTCAAGCCAGTACCTACTGCTGTACCGCCAATCGCCAGTTCTCTTAGAAAATTAAAGGATTGCTGGATTTGTGCGAGATTATTATTTAACATGGCTACGTATCCACTGAATTCCTGCCCTAGTGTAAGGGGTGTGGCATCCTGTAGATGGGTTCTTCCAATTTTGACAATGCCTTCAAATTTTTTTACCTTTTCTGACAGGGTTGCTCTCAGTTTCTCTAAGGCTGGGATGATCCTTTGCTCCAGAGACAGCAGGGCTGCTATGTGCATGGCAGCAGGAAAAATATCATTGGAGCTTTGGGACATGTTGACGTGGTCGTTGGGATGTATCCATTTTTCTTTGGTAAAGTCTTTGCCTGACTTTTGCATCGCCCTATGAGCAATGACTTCGTTCAGATTCATGTTAGTTTGTGTTCCACTGCCTGTCTGCCATACAGAGAGTGGGAATTCCTCCGCCAGTTTGTTTGCCAATATCTCATCGCATGCTTCTACAATCGCTGTTTTTCTTGCTTCATCTAGTTTTCCCAGACCATGGTTTACTATAGCTGCCGCTTTTTTCAAAAGGGCAAGTGCATGGATGATTTCTTGCGGCATCTTTTCAATTCCAATAGCGAAATTTTCCAGACTTCTTTGCGTTTGTGCCCCCCATAGTTTGTCACACGGAACACGTATTTCTCCCATAGTATCTTTTTCGATTCTGTAATCCATAGTATCTAGCCTTTCTGTAAGCAAATACAGCGCATCTCAGATGTATTGCATACATTAAAAAGAACCACAGATAGACACAGATAAACACAAATAA
>CALKWO010000370.1 GCA_938003875.1 uncultured bacterium | reverse complement strand
AGATTAAGATTAAGATTAAGATTAAGATTAAGATTAAGATTAAGATTAAGATTAAACTATAATTTCCTATACAGTAAAATAAAAAAGGTAGCTTTTCGCTACCTTTTTTATTTTTTGGGGCTTTTTGTGATTATGCTTTTGCTTTTATCTCGGTTTTTTCTTTATAGCAACTGCAATGTCTGCCTTTGGAGGGGAAAACGCTGGGGTGTTTGCCTCCGGTTTTTTTGGCCAGGCAAATGTTTTTATCATGGTCTAGGTTAGCGCAATTGTATCCTGGATTTTTTTTGTCATCCTTGAGGTATTTGGCATCATAGCAACGTACTTTCATGATTACTCCTTTAAGTATTCGATAAGTTTTAAAATATTACGGTCGTTCAAAATTTTTTTCGCAGCAAATCTGTAACTTTTTTGACTGGATTGAAGGTGGCCAGGGGAACTTCGATAAAACTCGTGTTCCAGAATGCCATGGCTCCATTCCAGAGTCCTGGTAATTCCAGTGCTTTGATAGTTTGCCCACGATAGGGTTTTTGAGAAAGAAAAACTGCTTTTTTGTCTACGAATTGTTTTAACTGGAATTTCTTTCCTCTATGGTCTTTCAGAGAACATACCAAATCTACTGGATTAAAATGTGTAGATGACTCTAAAATTTTTTTCTGGTCTGGTAATTTTAGAGCAATCTGGGACTTTTCTACAATTTGTCGCGATATTTTTCCTTGGGAATCTTTTGTCCAGAAGGGGCCTCCTCCTGGTTCTCCCTGGTTTTTCACCATACCACAGACTCGTATAGGACGATGAAAAATAGCAAAGAGCTGTTCTTTTATATTAGAAGAACTTTCTACCTGGATATTCCATTGGTTTCTAGCAAATTGAATCATTTCTTGCAGTATTCTATCGGATGTATGTCCTTTTTCTAATGTATCCAAATAGGCAAAAACTTGCGATTGCAAGGTAAGAAGATAGCCTGCCAGAAGTTTTTTATACAGGCATGTTGTTTCCAAAAAAGCAGGAGGAACAACATTATCAATATTTTTGATAAAAACAATGTCTGCATCCAGATTGTTCAAATTTTCTAGTAAAGCACCATGGCCTCCTGGACGAAATAAGATTTCTCCGTTTTCTTCTCGGAGTAAATCGTTTTGTGAATCCAGTGCAATGGTTTCTGTAGAAAGAGCTTGCTGAGAAAATTCTATAAGCAAGTGTATGTTTTCTTTTTGAAATATAGATTGTAACTCTTGCGTATACTGGCAGAAATTGTTTTCCTGACCAGGTGTAATGGTAAAATGGAAACGGGCTGTGTTGTCCCGCTTTTTAGCGTATCTGACTCCTTCATACAACTGCTCTTCCAATGCTGTATAGGTCTTTCCCTCATATTTATGAAAGGGTATGAGAGCTTTGGGACTATGAGCATAATCGAGTCCGTGACTATACAGGAGATGCCTTATTATATCTTGCCATTTTTCTTCGTCAATGCTCTTTTCTAAATTTCTGTCGGTTTTCTTAAAAATTTGTTCTATATTTTCATAAAAAGCTATTTTTTTTATATTTTGGGCAAAGAGAACAAAGTTTTTTTCTTCTTCCGAGGGATGGAGAGAGTTCAGAATATCAGAAAAAGAGCGTTTCTCCAATAGAGGAAGTACCTTTTCTAAATCTTCAAACATACGACTCGCAGCACCTGAGGCTGGTACGAATTTTATTATATTAAGGAAATCCAAGGCTTTTTCGTATATGGCAAGATATTTTTCCTGCTCCTCTTTTGGAATGCTGATAATCCCATCTTGTAGTATACAAGGGCGATCCAGGATTATGTTGGAAACACCTTCCTGTATCAAGAAAATCTGATCTTGAATCTCTTCTTCTGATATGTTCCGCATTTGAATCTGCTTTTTATCTTTATCATCTAAAAAGATTTTTTTCATAATTCAATTCCTAGCGTCTTGAAGCTTTTTTAAAATACTTTTCGTGCTTTCGTCTATTCCATACCAGGAGACTATGTCTTTTTGTCGCAAGGCCTGTTCGTAGTATTTCCTGGCTTTTTGCGGCTGTTTTTGTTTTTCATATATTTCGCCTAGATAATAGCATGCAATCAGGCTATTCTGCGTAAAGAGCAAACCATTTTTTATGGCAATTTCCAAATTTTTTTGCGCCTCGATAAGTTGCCCTGCCTGTTTTTGCAAACAGGCTAGCTCATAGCGCACTTCAGGATGGGAAGCTTTCACATCAAGGGATTCTTGTAAAAGGATTTGAGCTTTGTCATATTGTTTGTGGAATGTATACAGATCGGCAAGGCCTCGCTTTTGGTTGAATGTGATTTCTCCCGATCTTCTTTGGGCTTCAAGAGCAGCGATGATTTGCTCCAGGGGAAGAGAAGATAGAGCGAATGCCGTCTGGCTTTCCTCTTGCATGCCCATGTTAGCATACAAAATACTTAAATGACGATAACAATCCATAGCCCTTTGAGAAAATCTATTTTCTTGCTCCAAAACATTTTGGAAATGATCAAAGGCTTCCTTATATTTCTTCTCGCTAACAGCATTCATTGCCATAGAGAGGTGAGAGTCCAGATAGGTTTCTCGTATATGCTCTTGCATATTGTTGTTTGCAGTATTGCAAAGTAGCAAGAAGCATACCATACTGACTGCCATGAACGCCAATGCCTTTTTTTGTTTTTCCATCATAGCGATGTAAATTTTTTTTAGTGCAAAAACAGCAAACAGAATCATCATTCCTTCCACAGGAAGCCGAAATCGGGATACTACATAGAAAATCATCATGAAAACCACCTGATGAATCAGTACGAGATACAAAGGAACCCATTTTCTCCATTCCTGTAAGCTGAGAAAGAATCCTAGAATCCCCAGTGGAGCAATCCACCAATAGGCAAAAGGCGTTAAAATTTTCACAAGAGGAGCGTGCATAATCACAGAAATGACATCATGAGATTCATAGCCATGAAAGATAAACCAGAACTTCTGCAATAAGAGAACAAAAGCTTCCCTGGGATACTGAGAGATATAATGCCATGCGTATTCCAGATAGAATTGAGAAGACTGCTGGAGATTCATCTTCTTACCTGTGATAATAGAGGATATTTCTTGCGAAAGCTCTGCATCTCCCTGAAAAGGCTCATTATAGCGGGAAGCTTCTTTACCAGATCTGCGATTTTTATCTGCTACATACTCTCTTTGCAAAAGAACATGGGGAGGGTGATAGAGAACTCCAACGTTTTTGTAGTTGTTGCTGCTGTAAAAAATATAGCCTGGATTGCTAACGGTGATCCCTGGCTCTCCGATGAGCCACATATTTTGAAGGATGATAGGGAATAAAATAATGAGCGAACAAGAGATAAAAAGGGCAGCTTTTTTGATAAAAAGAGAGAGGGATCTTTGCTGGAAATAGGCTAAAGGCAGTATCAAAGCAGCGAGAAGAAGATAGTTTGTCCTCTGGAGTATTGCAAACCCTATAAGAATTCCAGGGATTATCCAGTAGGTAATACTTTTTTTATCCCAAATCCAATAGATACTCCATACTATAAAAACAGAGAGAAAAAGTCCCAGAAAATCCGAAAGAAAAGTAATCTCATAGAGAACAAAGCTGTGATAGCAGCAAGACATAGCAAAGCAAACCCATGCCCCTTTTGTGCCACAGAGACGATAGGCAATCAAAAATAAAAACAGACAGGAAAAGGCCCCTATGAGAATCTGAACAAAAAGAATAGCATTTGTAAAATTTCCGAAAATTGCCTTGCTGAATGCTATAAAATAGCAATAAATAGGGCTATAGGAAAAAGGTCTTTCTGCTATTAATGCACTTTCTAAGAGCTGCTGTCCTAAGATCAGATATTTTTCAAATCGTTGTGGAGCAGGAGCCTGGAATAGCACAAACGCTCGAAAACAAAAAGCCAGCAGCAAAACAGATAGAAGTATTGAATATCTCGGAGCTTTGGTAGACATAGATTCTCTCTTTAGTGTTTTTTACACGTTATTACAAAATTTTATGGACAATCATTTGGTTCCTTAGGAAATTAAAACAAGCCAAAGAAAAGAAATCAAGAAAATATTTTTGGCGTTTGTGTAAAAAGTCCTGATTAAATGGTATTGACCAAAGATGCAGGGATTGCGCTGGTGTCAGACTTTTGAGCAGACATGACTTTTTCGGAGCGACCCTGCGGTTACAATTTTATTGCAAGACAAAATTTTAAAACTTAGCGATGAGAATTAAATAACTTCCCCATTTTTAATTGAATACAAGACAGCT
>CALKWO010000369.1 GCA_938003875.1 uncultured bacterium | reverse complement strand
TTTTTTTTACGGCTGTGCATGAAGCTGAAAAATTCTTTTGCTTCTCGAAGTCTGCGTTTGCAGATTTCTTTGTCTGTCAGCATGGTACGAACAATGCGGAGGATGGGTTTGGGTCGGAAGAAAAATTTGGAATAGAGAGATTCTACGGATGCAAAAATTTCCTCTTTGCTGAGATCTTTGTATTGCAAGGCAGCCTGCTGTACGCCTGAAGTAGAAACCAGATCAGGAGCTGCCATCCAGCCATTCTTTAAAGCTTCATCATAGAGCTCTGTCCCAGGATAGGGGGTGGCGATGGAAACCTGGATTGTATCGGGATCTAGTTCTTTTGCAAAATCGATAGTTTCCTGGATAGTCTTTTTGGTTTCGCCAGGTAGACCTACAGAAAATGTAGCATGGGTAAGGATTCCCAACTTACGGCAAGACTTCATGAAGGCTCTTGCCTGGTCTTTGGTGATTCCTTTTTTGATATTTTTCAGAATCTCTTCGCTTCCTGTTTCAATACCAACCATAAGACATCTCAGGCCACTTTCTTTCAAGATTTTCAATGTCTTTTCTGGAACATTTGCCCTTGCGCTGGAAGACCAGGTAATATTCAAGGGTTTTAAACCCTGGGCAATTTCTTCTACTCTGGGAAAAAGAGCCGTAAAAGTATCATCGTCAAAGAAAAATTCCTTTACTTGTGGGAACATCTCTTTTGCTCTTTTCATTTCTTCTATAACCAGAGGCACACTGCGCGTTCTGTATTTTCTGCCTGCTATTGTCTGAGGCCACAGGCAGAAGGTGCAATGATAAGGGCATCCTCTTCCTGTATATAAAGAAAGATAAGGATGGAGGAGATATCCAATGAAATATTTTTCGATGGAAAAATCTCGTTTGTAGACATCCAGAACAGAGGGAAGAGCATCCATATCTTCTATAGTAGGCCTGTCAGGGTTGTGTACGACCTTATCCTCGTGAATATAGGAAATGCCTTGTATCTCAGATAAAGGCTTACCTTGTGCGACCTCTAAAATCGTATAATCGAATTCTTTTCTGGCTACAAAATCCAGAGATTTGCAGCCTTTTAGCGTTTCTTCGGGGAGGACGGTGCAATGAGGTCCTACCATTCCAACTAGAATTTCAGGATAGGCTTCTTTTAAATGCGTTGCCAGCCTGGCATCATTGGGATATCCAGGGGTACTTGTATAGATGACAATAGCATCAAAACCCTGAACAGCCTTTATTGTTTCTTCAGGGGACATTTCTTCGACAGGTGCATCCAGAACTTTGCTTCCCTCACATAATGCAGCCGTTTGGGCAAGCCATGTAGGATACCAGAAAGAACGGACTTCTCTTTTCGCCTGATAGCGACTCCCTGCACCACCATCAAAACCTTCATAAGAAGGAGGATTTAGAAAAAAAATACGCTTCATCAAAACATGCTTTCTATCAAAAAATGAAACTTATTTTATTACAGCAACTTAACACAGCGAAAGCCTATATAGCCATATCGCACCATGTTGATCCAGCAGCCTCTTGCCGTTGTTCTTAAGCTAGAATGGCTATCGTTCCAGGAGCCTCCACGTGAAGAACGTGCTGGTTTATTGACAATACAGGCAGGATTTTCCGTAGGGCTTTCTTTATAAAAATCCTTATCATAAGTATCTATACACCATTCCCATACATTGCCTGCCATATCAAGGCATCCGTAGGGAGAAGAACCTTGAGGAAAGGAATTCACTTTGGTTGTACAGCCAAATTCATCATTGTAGTTTGCCAAAGATTTATTTGGCTCATCATTGCCCCAGGGATATTTTCTATTGTCAGAGCTTCTTGCTGCTTTTTCCCATTGTGCTTCGGAAGGGAGTGTCTTACCTGCCCAGGAAGCATAGGCCCAGGCATCCCACCAATCTATAAAAATGACGGGGCAGTTTTCATGCTCACTATATTTTGCGTATTTAGGCGTTTGCCAATCTTTCGGGGTATGATCTTTGCCTGGAGCTTCATCCGCATGGCACTTGGAGTGATCTTGTGTTTTTTGGATATATTCTAAAAAGCGAGCATATTGGGCATTGGTGACGGGGTATTTATCTATAAGATATGTATCCAGATAGACTTCATGTACAGGGCTTTCTGTAGGGCGTTCAGGGGAACCCATAGAAAAAAAACCAGCAGGGATTACAACCATCTGGCTTTCGTCTATAGAATTATAGACAATATCATTTTGCCATACCATATTTTCTGGTAATACAATGTCGCTGGCACCAGGTTTGGAGACACGCTCTTTGGGAACAGCAGGTATGATTGTTTTAGGCACCAAAGAAACTTCTTGCTCTTCATTTGCTTCTATAGCGGCATTTTCTTCCCAATGTGCAATATCCATCATGAATTCCGTGGCATTGGCATAACGCTCTTTAGGGTCAAGGCTTGTAGCCTTTTCCAAAATAGACATTATAACGGGAGGAATGTTGCTATTTTGTTTAATCCCAAAATGAGAGCCTGTCAAAAGGTAGTATAAAATCATTCCCAAAGAATATACGTCAGAAACTTTATCGGGAAGCGTTCCGTATTTCAAAATTTCTGGTGCAATGAAAGAGTTGTACAGGAGATTTTGCCTTGTAATAGGAAGAGGCCAGGCTTCTAAAGGATATATACCGAAATCTGCGATTTTCAGGTTAGTATTGTCAAAAAGTATTTTAGAAGGATTTAATGCACCATGCGCTACATCGTGGTCATGGGCGTACGCCATAGCACCAAGGATTTGTAAGCTTACTTGTAGCCATTCCTTCCCATCCAAAGTCCCTTCTTGTTCAACGAATACGTCTAAAGAAGGCCCAGCAATATATTCCATAATAAGGCAGGCACGAGAAGGAGAAATCTCATACCAATCGAACAAAGTAATGATACCCTGGTGGTTCAATTCTGAGGCATGGGCAATTGCTTTGCGGACAGATTCAGGAGGCTGAAAGAATGTCTTGATTAGAATAGGGACATTCTTCTCTTTATATTGTCCATAAAAAGAAATATAAAAACGATTTTTTTCTACAATTTGCTCAATACTATATTCTGGTGGAGCAAAGGACAAAGCAGGCAATGCATCGCTTGCGATTTTATATCCTTGAAAGGCTACATCCCAATCTTGTAAAGTGCTGGCAATGACAAAATAGTTGTAATAGATCAAAGGATCATTCACGCCTGCTTCCATTACAGAGACAAGATACTGTGAAGCAACAGCGAAATTTTGTAGACTGTGCAAATGCTGGCATAGACAGAGAATAGCTTCTTCTCTTTCGCCTACAAGAAAATTTTGGATCGGGATTTGTCTCAGAAAATTTTGGATTTGGCCTGCTATTTCTTTCTCTTCGGAAGATACAAAAGCGTATGCATTTTCTTCCTGAAGAGGATCTGTATGGACAGAACTCCTGGATGCGAGCAAATCTATCATTCTATCCAGATAAAAATAAAATAGTCCTAAACCTTTAAAATAGGAGGTTCCAAGCTGCGAAATGATTTTGATCACATTACGCCTTAAAACAGTCATATCTCTTGAATAAGGAGCATTCTGGTTTTCCATCGAGTATAATTGACGAACCCAGTCTCCACCAGCAGCAGAAAAAGCATGGATCTGCTGAAGATAGAATTGCCCATTTCTTAAAAGATAGTCTATAATTCGTTCCAGGCAATAGCCTTCATTTCCAGAAACTTCCATATTTAGAAGCTCCTCGGCAGATTTCATCCAATCTACTTCCAAATGCATACCTAATACAGAAATTGCATCTCGAAGATTTTCAAAAGACCATCCACTTCTTCCAATTATACTCGAAATTCTAGTTCCCATTGTTTCTCCATGTATTTTGAAATAAACAACATACATTATTATAGGAATAAATAAACCAAACCATCTCCCATAAAATATCTTATCATAAAGAATGCTCCAACGTCAAGAAAAAAAGGCAAAGTAATAACTTGACAAATACGCACAAATAAGGCAATCTATAAAGAAATTAAAAACTTCTTTGAGGAAAAAAAAATTATGATTTTAGCATCAGGAGAATCTAAAGATTTTTTGGGCCAAGAATTTTTGACATGGTTATGGTATTATGGAGAAAAAAATCAGTGGACCGTTGTTTTTCCCAACCAGGAAGAAATATCTTATGGTTTGGAAGATCTGCTGGTAATGACTCCAGACGAAAAAGAAGGCTGTTCTCAGAGGCTCAAAGGAACTTACCCTGTCGGGTCGCCTGAAGCACATGCTGCACTGGAAGAAGGGAAAAAAGTTTCTGTTACACGCATGATTCTTGCTCACAAAGACAGAGAATGGATTGTAACATGGAAAGCGGACAACTTTACATTTTCTTCTCTACAGCTTATGCAGCCAACAACAAACGATGAGAAAGATCGCTTTACAGAATTGTCTGATGATTTAGAGAAGGCTATGTCCTTGATAGATTCTATTTACCATTTCTTTTTAGGAATACGCCTTTCTCCTCTTTGGCAAGAAAAAGAAGTTCCTGCTATTCAGGATTGGATTCAAAAAAGAAGGGAAAAACTATGAGCGGAAGTATGATCATTGATGGTGGACATCGCTTATATGGAGACGTGACAATCAGTGGCTCCAAAAATGCTGCCTTGCCTATTTTAGTGGCTACTTTATTGACTCAAGATGAATGCGTCATTGAGCATGTCCCTTTTCTTTCCGATATTACTGGTATATTAGAAATTCTGCGTTGCCTGGGAGTCAGTGTAACACAACACGAAGATGGCACAGTAGTTACCCAGGTTCTGGATGAAGCCCCTTGCACGGCTCCTTATGAACTTGTCAGCAAAATGCGTGCGTCTATTGGTGTGCTAGGCCCACTTTTGGCCAGACGAAAGCATGCCAAGGTATCCTTTCCAGGTGGTTGCGTTATTGGGCTAAGACCGATTGACTTGCATCTGAAAGGCATGACTGCATTAGGTGCCAATATCGAAGTAGAGCATGGTTATATTCTTGCCAATACACCGCAACTTAAGGGAACGGAAATTTTTCTGGGAGGTGCTTTTGGTTCTACCGTGCTAGGGACAGCCAATGTCATGATGGCTGCTACTCTTGCCCAGGGAACGACCGTCATCGAAAACGCTGCCTGCGAGCCAGAAGTTCAGGATCTGGCAAATTTTCTCATTAGCATGGGAGCTAAAATACAAGGTGCTGGTAGCCATTGTATCATCGTAGAAGGTGTCAAGGAACTTCATGGCGCAAGGCATCGCATCATTCCTGACCGCATAGAAGCAGGAACCTTTATGGCTGCTGCTGCCATTACAGATGGAGATGTTACGATTAAAGAAGTCAAAATGGAACATCTTATGGGTGTTGTGGATAAGCTGCGAGAAATTGGGGTTAAAATAGACAAGGTTCCCAGTGAAAGTGATGGACTCGATAGCATTCGCATCCGCGGAAATAAATCCTATAAACCTTGTGTTCTGACGACTCTGCCTTATCCTGGGTTTCCTACAGATTTGCAGGCTCAATTCGTCAGTATCCTGTGCCTTGCTTCAGGCATTAGCACGGTAACGGAAAAAATCTATCCTGATCGCTTTATGCACGTTGCAGAGCTAAGTAGAATGGGAGCAAAAATCAGCAAGGAAGGGCCTACCTTGATGATAGAAGGTGTAAACTATCTATCAGGAGCACCAGTTATGGCCTCTGATCTTCGCGCCAGTGCCGCGCTGGTCATAGCAGGTCTTGTAGGAAGAGGAGAAACTACGGTAAGCCATATCTATCATTTAGACCGAGGCTATGAAAAAATCGACGAAAAGCTGGTAAAACTAGGCGCAAGAATCCGGCGTTCTGCAGAGAAAGGATGATATACTGCGCACAAAAAAAACTCAGATAAAAATCTTCTTCCAGGAACAGGAAAAGAGGATACAAAAAATGGACAAACGCAGATAAATATAAATCATTACCTGGTTCGCTCCAGTTCTCAGTTGCATTGCATACAAAAATCGCCTATAAAATAATCCACAGATTACTCAGATTACGCAGATAAAAATTTCGAAAATCTGTGTAATCTGTGAAATCTGTGGATTATTTTTTTAAATTCAATGTTATAGTTTGTATGCAATGCAAGAGAGATGCGCTGTAATAGATTTTGTTTTAAATTCTGCCAAACGCTTCCGTGTAGAGTGTATTCAAACACTACAACTTTCTGATTCGTAATAAAAAAAACGGTTTGTCTAGTGAAAAAGCTTTTGATCTGGTAGTATAAATTTTTCGCTACTGATATTCTCAAACTGCTTTGGAAAGAGTGAATCTACTATGAAGTACTCATTGTATTTACTGTATACCATTTTTTTATGGATGGGTGTATGTCTTGCACAGCAAGTTTCTGTGGAAACTCGTGTTGAAACAGCAGAAGCTTTTGTAGGAGAAAGCTTTATATTTCAGATTGTGATAAATGGAAGCAGTAGCCCTGCAGAGCCTGATGTTTCTGTAATTCAAGATTTCAAGGTGGAATCTTTAGGTGGTCAAAGCAACAATAGCGAGTCCATTACCATCATCAATGGACAGCTTTCCAGGGTTGTAAAAAGAGGATATTTTTTTTCCTATCGCCTGACGCCAGTCAAAGCAGGGAATCTTCGTATCCCTTCTCTCCCCGTCTCTATAGAAGGTCGGAAATATAACACAAAGGCGATTTCTTTTTTGGCAAAAGAGCCTGTAGATAGTGAATATTTTCACCTGGAATTCTCCACTTCTAAGAATACTTATTACCTGGGAGAGGCAATCCTGTTTGAGGTTACATGGTATATCACCAAAGATGTCAAAAATTTTCTGTTTCATATTCCTGTTTTTCAAGATGGGCGTTTTTTTCAGGAAAGCCCTCAGGTAAAAATAGGGAATCCTAAAGAATACTATACATTGCAAATAGGCAATGAAAAAATCATTGCACAGCAAAAATCCGCCCAATGGAAGGGTTCTTCCTGCATGACACTTTCCTTTCAAAGAGTTCTGATTCCTAAAGAGGTGGGGGAGATCGAAATAGAAAAAGGAACTGTATCTTGTGATGCTATAGTAGGTTATAAAAAAAGAAATAGCATTTTTGACGACGACGATGATTTTATGAGTTCTTTTACAGGACGCAAGGAAGTTACACAAAAATTTGTTATTCCCTCTAATTCTTTAAAGCTGAAGATATTGGATTTGCCCAAAGAAGGGAAACCTGAGTCTTTTCATGGTCATATAGGAAAATACCAGATCGAAACCCAGGCAAATCCTGTGGAGGTAAATGTAGGAACCCCGATTACCCTCACGATTCGGGTCAGTGGGCCTGAATATTTAGAAAATGTCGGGCTTCCTCCGCTTAGCTCCCTTTCTTTGAATCTTTCTCAAAATTTCAAAATACCTAAAGAAATTTCGGATGGCAAAGTAGAAGGAAACGCCAAGGTATTCACCCAAACCATACGTGCCTTGAATTCGCAGGTGACAGAAATTCCTGCCCTGGAGCTTTCTTATTTTGACACGAATAGCAATGCTTACAGGATAGCACGCTCTAATCCTATTCCTTTGAAAGTGCAGGAAACCAAGATAATCACTATCTCTGATGCAGAAGGCAAAGAGGGAGATACGATAAAAAATGAGCTAGAGACTCTGGCAGAAGGAATTGCCTTCAATTACGAAGATATGAGCGTACTGGACAGACACAACTATAGCCTTGCTACCTTTATGGAGCTGCCCTGGTTACTGGTATTATGTCTGCCTTTTTTTGGCTATTTTACCCTAGCGATTACAGTTTTTTATCGAAGGAAGACAACATCCGATCCTGTTTATGCCAGGGCCAAAGCAGCCTATAGAGTTTTCCAAAATAGATTCAAAGAACTATCCCGACCAGGCATGAAAAGAAAAGAATTCTATCCAGCATTGCTTTGTGCTATCCGAGAATATCTTAGCAGCAAGCTAAGGGTGCAAGGTGCAGGTTTTGTGTATGCTGATTTTGAAAAAATTTTGAAAGAAAGACTTGTTTGCCAGGATGTACTGCAAAAATTAAAAAAAGTCTTTCAAGACTGTGAAGATGCCTGCTATTCTGGCGTAGCAGAAGAAATGGCAGAATTCGATTCTGCACAAAGGGATATCCAGGAACTCGCGAAAGAATTAGAAAGGCTATTGTCATGATCAAAAATATTCTTATTCTTCTATGCTTTTTGCCCTTTACAGCGTACTGTATGGAACAGAGCGAAATCGTAGACCTTTTCAGCCAGAGTAAGGAATATTTCCGCCAGGCAGTCAAGATAGCTCCCTCTCAGCCTGAAGAAGCGAAAAAGCTCTATCAGCAAGCAGCTATGAGGCTGGAAAGAATCGTACAAGAGGGAAAACTACGCAATGGCAAGCTATTCTATAATCTTGGCAATATCTATTTCAGGATGGAAAATATAGGAAAGGCGATTGTGAACTATCGCAAGGCGCAATACTATATTCCTAACGATCCTAATCTCCAGCAAAATCTTGCCTATGCACGCAAAAAAAGAATAGACAGGGTAGAGGAAAAGCCCCAGACCCAGGCTCTGAAAATATTGTTTTTCTGGCACTATGATTTTTCCGCACAATTTCGGATGATAGCCTTTGTCTTTTGCTTCACCATGCTCTGGTTTTTGGCCTCTCTTCGGCTTTTCTATAGAAAAAACTTTTTGTTCTGGGGTATAGCGTTTTTTTCCTTTCTCTCTTTTGCCCTTTTTGCTTCTCTTTTTTCTGGCTATGTTTATGAAAAAACAACCTACCCTGGCGTTATCATAGAAAAAGAAGTTATAGCCAGAAAAGGAGATGGCGAAACCTATTCGCCCTCTTTCGAGCAGCCTCTTCACGCTGGAACAGAATTTATTCTTATCGAAGACCGCAAGGAATGGAAATACATTGAATTGAGTGATGGACGTACCTGCTGGCTTCCCGCCAGTTCCGTGGAAATTATCAATTTATTGTATTAGTCCTACGTTCCGCAGCTTCTAGGAAGAAAAAAAGTATTTTAAGCGGATAGAAGTA
>CALKWO010000368.1 GCA_938003875.1 uncultured bacterium | reverse complement strand
GAGGCTCGATGGTAATGCCTTGTTCCTGAGGCTCGATGGTAATGCCTTGTTCCTGAGGCTCGATGGTAATGCCTTGTTCCTGCAAGACACCAGACTCTTGAAATTTCTTAGAATACAAAAGCCCAGAAATAAACTTTTGGGTATCCAGAGGTGGCTCTTTTTTTATGGAAATTTCTTCTTTAATTTCTTTGATGGGTCGGGATTTTGTCTGTCCTGGCGAAGGAACAATAACAACCATAGAACATTTTTTACATTTAAATTTTTTTCCAATATCGTCTTCTTCTATCCTATACATTGTTTTGCATTTACTGCAATGTAAAACTCTTTTTTTTGGCCCTTGTATTCGGTTAGCTTCTTCTATTGAAATAATACCATTATCTATCAATAGATTCTCCAGGGATATGCTCTTCCCTTTTTTAAGCATTTCATCTACTTCATCCAGGTTGTTCTGGACTTCTGATCTGGATAGTACCTGCTTTACAATTAAGAGCTTTGCAAATTCCATATCCTTTTTAGTAGGCACAGCTCCATCTCCAAAATATTATTTTAAAAATTTGGGGAAAACACCAGGTTTTCCCCAAGTTTCGACAAAAAACTATCGACTATCAGAGGAGGCTTTTTCTCATAGGGAATCGAGAAATGACCGTTGCGCTTTCGTGCATGGGGAATGAATCTCCTTGCTGTAAATCGCTCAGGCTTTTGTGTTTCGCTTTCTGGCCTGGATTCACAATAAAAATGCCCAAACGAGTTCCTATCTGCGCATATCGTTTATCAATATAAGCCATGCCAATTTGCATGCTACCGACGAAAGCACAGCTTGTTACAGTACCAATGAACTGACCACGTTTGTTCAAAACAATGGCACCTGGTCTTACTGCGCGTATGCCTGTCTCTTCTAAAGAAAAGCGCACGATAGTATTTTTGCTGCTTTCGTCTTTCTTGAGCAAGGCATCCTTGCCAATAAAGAAAGGTTTGTGGTATTTTACGAAAGATCCATAGCCAGCCTCTTTGGGAGTGATATCCCATTCTCCTGCCAGCTCATGTCCATACAGAGGAAAACCAGCTTCGGTTCTTGTGGAATCCCTTGCGCCCAAACCTGTTGGTGCAATACCATGTTTCTTTCCCTTCTCTAGCAGCAAGCTCCAGATGCGAGGGGCATTGTCTGGATGCAGATACAATTCAAAACCCCAATCTTCTCCAGTGTATCCCGAACGTGAAATGATCACATCCATTCCCTGGATTTGTGTTTCCACAAAAGTAGCTTTTGCCATTTTATGCAGTTGAAGCTGTTTTCTGGTATTATCATCTAAAATATCGTTCATGATAGCTAGAGAATTCGGGCCTTGCAGGGCAATGTCTACCTTGCAGTCCTTACCAGCCTGTGGGTCTTTCAGATCTCTTAGAACAGGCTTTACGTCCAGTTCCAGATAAGGACGATCCTTAGAAATTACCACTTCTCTGTTCAATACTGCTTTGAGCCATTCATAATCTTTTTCTGCATTAGAAGCATTGATGACCACCATAAAACGATCTAACGCACGGCAATAGATCATGATATCATCAATCACTTTGCCATCGGGTGCAATCAGATAAGAGTACTGGGATTGCCCAGGGCGCATTTTAGTAGCATAGTTGGTGCTGACAAGATCCAGAAAACGGCTTGAGCCTTCGCCAGTCAGCTCAATCACACCCATGTGAGACACATCGAACAGACCTGCTGTTTCGCGGACGGCCTTATGCTCGTCTAGTATGGATGTATAAAGAATAGGCATCATCCAGCCTGCAAAAGGAACTAGAGCACGGGCTGTCAATTTTTTATGCTCTTCGCTAAGGCAGGTTTTTCTTGGCTCACCATCATACAGCTTCAAAATATGCTCTCTTTTATCAGAAGGCGCAGAAACCATGGAATCAAAAGTCTGATGACCAAGGAAATAAGGCTTTCTGAAATCAAAGAATTCTGGGAATCTTTGTAGTATTTCCTGGCTAGAAATACCTTCAAAAGAGAGTCCTGCTTCTTTTTTCAGGCGATTATAGATTGTATATCCAGTTTCTACAAGGGTATTGCCAGAAGCTTTCTTCAGGCTTTCTAAAATGGCAGAAATCTCTTTTTCTTTTGCATAGATTTCATAAACCACTTGCTGTTTGGCAAAAGGAGTCCTCGCGATTTTGGCCTTGGCTTCCCCAAAAATAGCCTCTTTTAAAGAGAAACAAGGCATGGCTGCTAATTCTGGATGAATCTTTGCCAGAATATCAGGAATTTTCTCTCCTGTTAGCGTCAATACGCAAATGCTTTGTAAGCTTTCAAAAAGGTCTTCCACAACAACAGGGCCATCAATTTTGTTATAAATGCAAGAATCATCGAAGGAAATAAAGCCATCGGAAAGATCTCTCAGCCAGGTTTTCACCTTTTCTCTGGTTTCAGGAGGTGTCACCATCCAGAATCTGCTAAATCCTTCTTTTGTCTTGGGCAAGGCAAAAAGATGGACATCGGACAGAGGCTTGCCTTTTTCATCCAGGAGCAAAGTCCTTACTCCCTGATTAGGCTGAAGATTTTCTGTTTTTCCTGTCACTACCTGAGAAATAAAGGCATTGGCTCTTTCTCCTACGATTTCCAAAAGACCATTTTCCTGAGTATGCAACAACGCAGCTTGTGGATTGGCTTCTTCTGCATTGCCTTTTTTATCGCAGCGAGGTACAAAAGAAGACATAGGATGATGGTAATGAGGATACAAGGGATACTTAGGATGGTATTCTTTCTTCAGAAGGCTTTCCACTTCAGAACGTGTCTGGGCCACAACATCTTTATGGATTCTTCCTCTGCCATGCTCACCTGTAGCCGTTTCTACAGAGAATGTTTTGATATTGGTCAGAACGCGAACAATCATCTCCGCTATTTTGTCCATTTCCTCAGGACCCATGCCTAACTGGCTTAGCCAGGTTGTACCCAGACGGATAGCACTCGAATCACCAGAGGTAATATCTCCAGGAATCGTATTTTTATTACAGGTAATGCCACAGAGATCCAGCAAATGGGCAGCAATATCACCCTTGAGAGGATATCCCGACAGATTGGGGATGGTCTTCAGATTGACAAGGCATAGATGCGTGCTTGTACCCTTGTATGCAATTTCCAACCCTCTCTTCTTGATTCCTTCAGCCAGCGCGATAGAATTTTCTACGACTCTTTTCATAAGCTTGCGGAATTCCTCGGATGCTGCTATCTTAAAAGCAACAGCAAGGGCTGCAATGGTATTGATATGAGGCCCGCCCTGTTCTCCAGGGAAAACAGCATTGTCAATCTTTCTGGCAATCTCTTCGTCTGTGCTGATAATGATGGCTCCTCTTGGGCCGCATAAAGTTTTATGCGTTGTCATAGCAGAGGCATGAGCATAGCCTACAGGATTGGAGAAAAGCCCAGCAGCGACAAGTCCTGATGGATGAGCTATATCGGCAAACAAGAATGCCTTTATTTCATCAGCGATTTCTCGCAACAGTTTCCACTCGATGTCCCAGGGATAAGCACTGGCACCAGCAATAATCATTTTAGGCTTATGTTCGTGTGCCATCTTGCGAATCGCATCATAGTTCATCTTTCCTGTTTCAGGATCAATTTCATAGGAAACGATATTATACAACTTACCAGAACGATTGAACTTGCTACCATGAGTAAGGTGTCCGCCATGAGGCAGTGCCAGACCCATAACAGTATCCCCTGGCTTCACAAGTGCCTGATAAACGGCATTGTTGGCTGCTGCACCAGAAAGTGCCTGCACATTGACAAACAAATCCTGTGCTCCTAAGCCTAATTCTTTGTTGGCAAAAAGATGAGCAGCTCTCTGCTGTGCCAGAGCTTCGATAAAGTTTACATAATCGCAGCCTTTATAGTGCCTTCTATCGCCATAACGACGATGGAATGACATAAAGCGAGCATGGTTAGAAAGATTTTCTTTTTCATACTGGCTCATACGCCAAGAAGGATAGCCTTCAGCATAGATATTAGAAAAAACACAAGCCTCGGCTTCCAGAACAGGCTGAGGGCAGATGCTTTCCGAAGCAATCATGATGAGCTTGCGTTCTTGTCTTCTCTTTTCCAATTCAATCAGGCGAAAGGTTTCCTGATCTAAATCAGAAAGATGATTCTTTAAAAAATTAATGGAAGATTCCATTATAATTCCTCTCAAAAAACAATAAACAAAGCTTGTTTATTCTATTGTATACCAAGAAATTTCTTGTGTCAAGCTATAATTTAGCTTAGAATACCTCGCCTCCTAAGGCTTTCTATGAGAATTCGATATCCAGAAAAAATTTGGATTTCTTTTAAAAAATTTATAGTATAATTTATAATAAGCCATCATTCCAAAATAGATCAACAACCGCCAAATCGAACAGCCCCTGCTTTGCAGGTCTGCTCATTTGGCATAAGAAAAATTGGCAAAAATCTTTCGATCCATTTAGTAGTGTATTGATCCAAGACGCAGGGATTGCGCTGGCGTTTGGCTTTTGAGCAGAGATGGCTTTTTTGGCGCAACCCTGCGGCTACAATCTATTATAATACAAAATGTTATAAATTAGCATGTATGATGTTTGGGTACAGAATAAAAAATATTTTTTCATACACGGAAAGGTAAATCAGCAATGTTTTATCCTTATCTTGTAAATGGTGGTCTTGTCTGGATGCTTCCTATCGTATTTCTTTCCTTTATAAGCATGGCTTTTATTCTAGAGAGACTATGGTATTGGGCAAGGCAGACGATTCATTCCCATGAAAGAAAAGAAATCCTGGGAAAAATATTGCATGCTCCCTGGCAACTTTCTAAGGCAATGGAGCATTGCAGGCATAGCAAGGATAGCGTTGTTTTAACTCTTCATGAATTTTTATTGCATTATGAGAATGTAAGCCTTCCTATTGCAGAGAGAAAGGCTCGCCTGTTTGCTGAATCCAAAGGCCAGGAAAGCCGTCACTTCCTTTATTTGCTTACGGTAATTGCAAACATCGCTGGAACTCTTGGCTTGTTGGGAACGGTCGTTGGAATTTCTATGATTTTCAAGTCTCTAGCCCAAGAAGATTCCAAAGGAGTCGCCCTGGCTCTATCCACCGCAGTGTATACGACAGTAGCTGGAATTCTTCTATTCCTGCTGTCCTATCTGCCCCTTTTTTTCTTCCAGACTCTTTCTGAAAACCTGGAAGATGCCCTGGATTCAAATATCCAGAAGCTAAAAGATTTTCTGGAAGTGCAGGAAAAATCGAAAATGATCTTTGAAGAAAAATCCCACACTACCGCATCTCTCTTGCAAGAAGAAATTATCTCTGATAAAATACCAGACAAAGAATCAGAGGAAGAAAATATCAAAACAACTTTGATGGAAAAATAAAGGAAAATACCATGAAAAAAAGCAAGAAACAAGGGAAAGAGGTAGGTCTACAAAGTGCGATGATGACGGATCTGGTATTCACTCTTTTCATCTTCTTTATTTTGGTTTCTACCATAAAAAAAGATGCTATGGAAATCAAAGCACCAAAAGTCCAAAAACAGGCATCTTCCAGCAATACCAAGAACCAGCATAAATTCACGATCACTCTCGATAAACAAGACCAGATTTATGTGGATGGGAAAAAAGTAGACTCTCAAAACCTGCTTGCTGTTTTTCAGGAAATCAAGCAAAAATTGCCACCAGACACAGGGGTGAGCATCACCCTTAGAGCGGATGCAGACTCCAAAACATCCAGGCTTCTGGAAGTCTGGGCAGTACTCAATGGTGCTGGATTGGGAGAAAGCCAATTGCAATGCGAGATAGAGTCAAAATAAACCTGGCGATATAAAGGAAAACTCCATGAAAAAGAATATTTTGTTTTTGTTTTTATTTTTTGGAATGATTCTGGCTCAAGAGTATCAGGAAATTGCCAACAGTATACTCAATTCCCATAAACTCTATTTGTTTGAACATAATAGAAATATCTGGCAAAATAGCGAAAAAATACACTGTCTTCTTGTTTACATGCCTCAATGCAGTTGCAAGGAAAACATCTGCTATCTGCTTTTAGAAAAGAAACGATGGATGGCCCAATGCATAGACTGCGGCGAAAAAAAAGAATTGAGCCATTCTGCTTTAGAAAAGACAATCTCTTCTGTGATTTCTCTGTATGCTACTCAAGAAATTTTTTCTTTATTTGCCAGACAAGATACTATGACGTTTCATCGTATAGGGCATTTTAAAGAAATTCAAAATGTAGAAAAATTAGCCCATTCCGAGCCACCAGAAATCCTGGAAAGCTATGGAATGCTTTTGAAAAAATACATTCTTCCCCTATCTAAACTCTCTTTGCCGCTGATTTCTCGTGGATATCAGACCAATGGACACCAGGTGGAATATATGTGCAATAAATATGTTTGCATTCAATGTGGATGGTCAGGAAATTTCAATATATTCCCGTGCAAAGGCAATCATTCTCTTCTATATATGACCAATAAGCTTATGTGTAAAGGATGTGGTCGAGATAATTATTGGTGGGATTATTCCTGCAATCTCCATGAGATTGCCTATATGACCAATAAGCTTATATGCCGTAAATGCGGAAGAGAACGCGATTGGATGGTCTGGAAATGCGACAAAAGCCATTGGCTAGAATATATGACAAACAAGCTTGTGTGCAAAGGTTGCATAAGATCAGAAAACTGGATGATCTTTGAATGCAATGGTCATGAGATTGCCTATATGACCAATAAGCTTATATGCCGAAAGTGCGCACGAACAGATTCCTGCTGTATTCAAAAATGCGATAGAACCCATTGGATAGTCTATATGCAAAACAGGCTAATGTGTCAAAAATGCGGAACAACCAACTTTATGCTTCCCTGCACAGGAAAGTAGTCTGGAGATAATCTGCAGACAGGAATAATTAAAAATTTTACCACAGAGGCACAGAGGACACGGAGAAAAATGAAAAGAGAACCACAGATGAACACAAATAAACACGGATAAAATTGTTTTAAAATTATCTGTGTTCATCTGTGTTTATACATAATCACAATTTATAGCAGAGAGTACTGCGTCTACAAATATATCGATTTTGTCTCATCAAAGTGCTATTTTTTTTGGGCAACTGCCAAAAAAAAATGGCATTGCAACTTTTTTTCTTCTAAAGTGGATATTCTGGATATTTCTTTAACTATTTATATAGAAATAAGTTATATTTCTGAAAATATATTTTATCAAATGGAATGCTATTTGCATAAGTATCAAAAAAAATATTATTTAAAAGCAAATTATATTCCATTTTTATATAAATATTGTTTTCAGGAAAAAAAGATGAAAAAAATCAGCATTAAAATTTTGCCTTCTATTATAACTTTAGGGAATTTGTTCTGTGGTTTTCTAGCTATTGCTTATACTGCGGACAACAAAATCACAGCAGCAGCATGGCTGATCTTTGCAGGGATGATTTTTGATGTTTTAGATGGAAAAGTCGCCCGTCTGACTAAAAATAGTAGCGATTTTGGCATGCAGCTCGATTCTCTTTCCGATATGATTTCTTTCGGTGTTGCACCTGCTTTTCTTGCAAAAGTCTATATTCTTCAAACACCTGCCGCCTGCCCTGCTCGAATGGCATGGGTAGTCAGCCTTCTGTATGTCATCTGCACAGCTTTGCGATTAGCAAGATTCAATGTCGAAACAGACCACGATGAATCTTCCCATCTTTATTTTAAAGGGCTTGCTTCCCCAGGAGCCGCAGGCGTAATTGCTTCTCTTGTTTTATGCAATGCAGAAATTACCAGCTTTATTCCTGCTTTTTATTTCAAGGTCGCTCTGTTATGTATCACTTTTGGCCTGGGCGCATTGATGGTAAGCCAGATTCGCTATATTCACTTTGGTATTCAGTTCTTGAAAAAAAGACGACCTGTTACCCACCTCGTTGGCTTCATTTTCTTTCTGGCTTTGATTGGTATCGAACCCCAAATCTTTATCATATCCCTTACCCTGGGCTTTTGCTCTTATGCTTTCTTGTTTCCTCTGCAAACGATCTGGAAAAAAGAAATTTCCCCCAAAATCGAACCAGAAGCCATTCTCTATCCTGAACCAGCTATAGAATCATAAAATCGGGCGGTCCCTCCCTCAAGGGAGGGACGAATGCAATCTATTGCAAGAAAAAATTTTAAAACTTAGACAAATTACTTTATGATGATCCTTCCCTCTACTCCTGGTTTGATATCAGGATGGACTTTGAGGTAATTTTCTATAATCTTTAGCATAGGCTCTGGGCAAACATAGAGGATAGGCTGTCCTTTCAGTGCTACATAATCATCACCACCTTCTGTAAGATAGTCTAAGGTGACGACTCTGTATTTTTTCTCTATGTCCAAAGGTTCGCCTAGAACTTTTATATCTGTTACTCTCGAAAATTTAGGAAGACGGGTATCGAAGCTAAAGGATAGGCCCCCTACCTGTAAAAAAGCACCGCTGATTTTTTCGTATTGAGCTACGGAATTCTCCAGGGCTTCTTTCAAAATATCTCCCTTTAAGGCGATTTCTACAATTTTATTATTATAAGGCAGGCAATTGCGCATTGCCTCTCTCGTGACAGGGCCTGCTGGAATCGACGCACGAATGCATCCACTGTTGATCAGGGCAACTTCTGCTCCTGGCCTTGTTTCCAATAAAATATCAGCAAGAAGGTTGCCTAAATTGGTTTCTTTTTGTCTTATGTCCTGATAATCCCCATGCAAATAGGTTTTATTCTCAAAAAGGATTTCATTCATTTCTTTTTCTTCCTTTTGACAGGCTTGTATCAAAGCTAATGCTTCATCGTCGGGTTTGGGGGTATCTTCCATCTCTGGCCCAATCTGATAAATTTTGGGAAAAGTACATTGCAAAGAACCCTGGGTTTTCAATATTTCCACTTCCCCTATTTCTTTACCCTTTTTGTTGTTGATCCTGCTAATCAGAACATTTCCTTTTCGTGTCATTAGATGCGTTGGATCTACATCGTACCTTCCTAGAATCAAGCCGATCTGAGGATAGGATTGTGCTAGTTGAATATCCTTTTCATAGCGCATGTTGCTTAAAACAATGATGAAATCGGCTTTTCCTTCTATTTCTTTCAAACAAAGGCCACATTCTCTGACAGGGTCACGGAAGGTCAATCCTTTAATCATTTCTGGTACGACTTGCACCGCGGCCTCTTCGGTTGTAAGGCCTATAATCGCGACTTTCAAGCTTCCCATTTCTTTTATCATATAAGGTGAGAATAGCCTCTTTTCTCCTTCATAGACATTCGCGCTTAAAATGGGAAAAGACGCTTTTTCTGTACGACTTTTGATTCCCTGGGCACCATAATTTAGCTCCAGATTTCCTAGGGCACTTGCCGTAAGATGCAGCATATTCAAAGCAGGCAGAATATTTTTTTTATCGCTTGTATTTCCAGAGAATAAATCTCCTGTTGAAAAAACAAATGTCGAAGGGGACATTCTCTTTTTGATCAAAGAGACTACCCATGGCAGCCCACCGTTTTTTTTACTTCCTTCTATAAAAGGTAGAAGAGTTCCTTCCCAGGAACCCAAATACAGAATACGAATTTTATCTTCTTTTTTTTCTGTTAAAACCAGACTTTTTTCCTGCTCTTCTTTAGGTGTTTGTATGGAAAGTGGTTGCGTATCCAATTTTTTTTCTTTTTCCACTTCAGAGGGGACAGGAATTGGGGAAGAAAGTGGCGCAGGGGATTCAGGCTGGTTATTTTTGCAACTCAGGACTATAATACTCATGAGAAAAAAAAAGAACAAAAGCATTTTGCCAATATAACGCATATTTTCCCTCCTTTTAACTTGCTGTATAGGAAATTATAGTTTTGTCTTAATCTTAATCTTAATCTTAATCTTAATCTTAATCTTAATCTTTATCGTAATCTTTATCTTTATCAATGCTT
>CALKWO010000367.1 GCA_938003875.1 uncultured bacterium | reverse complement strand
ACGGTTTTATCGTCACTACAGGAAGCAAGGGATTTGCCATCTGGGCTATACGCTACACTTCTCACAGATTCACAATGACCTTGAAGAGAAGTCAGCTCTTTCCCACTCCCTATATCCCATATCTTTATAGTTTTATCGTCACTACAGGAGGCAAGGGATTTGCCATCTGGGCTATACGCTACACTTGTCACCCAATGAAAATGTCCCTGAAAAGAATCTAATAATTTCCAACTCGCTAAATCCCATATCTTTATGGTTTTATCTTTACTACCAGAAATAAGATATTTACCATCTGGACTATATGCCATACTTGTCACTAAACTAGAATGACCTTGAAGAGAAGCAATCTCTTTTCCATTTTCTACATCCCATATATTGATGGATCGAGCCCAACTAGAAGAGGCAAGGTATTTACCATCTGGGCTATACACTACACATGTCACAAAACTATCATTAAGTTTGATAGCAGGGCTTTGCCAAACAGGATAAATATGAGGATAAGAGTGCATCAAAGATTTAGCTTCCCTCCATTCTTCGCTTCCTTGTTGCAATAAAGGCGGGAACCCTTCTACGGAAGTTCCAAAGCCTTCGAACCCAATCGCTCTCCCTGCTGATATTTTTGCTTCGAACGGTTTCTTCTCTTGTAAATATCTTTTGGCTCTTTCAAGAAATGCTGTTCCTAAAAGATTCTGTGCTTTTTCTCGTTCTTTTATTTCATTTTTTATTGCATTTTCTGCTTTAATTCTCTGTTTTTCTTCATTTTTTACTGCTTCTTCTGCTTTTCTCCACTGGATAGTAGAAATAATGCCTCCAAGCAGAAGGCTAAGGAACAAAGAGAAAATAGCGATGCTAATTGCCTGGTTGCGGCTTACCCATTTATAGAAGCGGCGTAGTGTTGTGATTGGTCTGGCCATGACTAGGCGGTTAGCCTGAAAATTTTGCAAATCTTCGGCCAATGCTCTGGAATTGGCATACCTTTGGGCTGCATTTTTTTCCAGACATTTGAGACATATCGCTTCCAATTCGGAAGGAATATTAGGGTTCATCTCTCTCAGGCGGATAGGTTCTATTTTATTATTGATTACCTGCGAAAGGATATTCATGGTCGTTTCCCCCTGGTAAGGAGGCCTGCCTACCAGGGCTTCGTATAGGGTGGCTCCCAGGGAATAGACATCGCTACGGGCATTGACCTGACTTCCTAGTGCCTGCTCAGGGGGCATATAAGCAGCCGTTCCCATAATGTCGCCTGGATTGGATAGACTCGTCTGGGTGTCCTGTTGCTTTGCTAAGCCAAAGTCCATGATTTTTGGTATATAATCTTTCATAATCATAATATTCGCTGGTTTCAGATCACGATGGATGATCCCTTTCTCATGAGCTGCCTCCAGAGCGTATGCACAGAGGATGAAAATCGGTACTACATTTTTCAAGGTAATCTTACCTTGCTGGATCAAAGACTTGAGGGTAGCCCCTTCGATATATTCCATCACAAAATAATGTTGCGGCAGTTCGCCGACTTCAAAAATCTGGACAATGTTGGGGTGCTGCAATTGGGCAGTCAGACGCGCTTCCTGTAGAAAGCGATCCATTTCTTTTTTTCTTCCTATTACATTGGGGCCAGGCAAAACCAACTTGAGTGCCACAGAGCGATTCAGCTTGGTGTCCCAGGCTTTGTATACGATTCCCATCCCGCCTCGTCCCAACTCCTCTTTGATCTTATAATAGCTGAAGGTTTCCCCTGGCTGTAAGGAAGCATGTTTTTGCGCTGGTCGTGTATCTGACTGCGAAACAGTACCAGGCATTTCTTGTTCGGCAAAGATCTGTCCAATCCGAGAAAACCCTTGCTCTATAATTTTGCTAATATTTTCCTCTTGTGCTATCGAAACAGGCTTGTTTTTTTCCCCTTGCTCTTTGCCTAACTGCCTTTCTACTAAAGTCTTCGTTTTTTCCTCATCGATAGGAGCAACATGAATCGCAGATTCTTTTTTCAAGGACTCCATTTTGGCCTTACGCTTTGCTAAAAATTTTTCTTTTGTATTTTCCGGGATTTTGTATTTGCCCCATACTGTATCATCAGGTCGTACCTGAGGTAAAATTTTATCATAGTTCTTGACCTCGGGGCTATCAGTAGATGTTTTAGGAGATGAGGAAGGAGTCTTGAAATCATCCATAATCCTTTGTCCTTTCTTAATATAATTGCACGGATTGAATTAGCGTCCTTGCAATGGCAATAGTTTAGCTAAAGCTTGTTTCCATTCTTGAACATTGATAAACCTTTCCTCTGGATGTTTTCTGAGGCAGCGCATGATCATTGTTGCAAAAGGCTTAGGTACTTTGGGATTATGCTCGGTAATCGGGATTGGTTCTTCCTCTAAGACTTGCTGAAGCCTTTGCTGTAAAGATATAACAGGTGGGTAAATATTTTGCATTGTTAAAATATAATAAAAGGTAGCAGCTAAGGAATAAATATCTGCCCGATGGTCTACATGCTTGGCGTCCATACATTGCTCTGGAGACATATAATCAGCAGTGCCAAGCAGTTGCCCTGTTTTTGTCCCAGTGAATCCTGTTTCTTCTAAATTTTTAGCCAGGCCAAAATCTGAAAGCTTTGGTATCCTTCGGCCTTTGGGATTTTCCAGAAGGATATTGGCAGGCTTGATATCGCGATGGATAATGCTATGAGTATGTAAGAATTCCAATGCATCAAGCATGGGCAAGAATAAAGCTTGGGCTTCCTCCCAGGTTAAAGGACGTTGCAATTGATCCATGTATGTTTTGAGATCACAGCCATCCACATATTCCATAGAAATATAGATAAGACCGCTTTCATAGCCAAGCTTATAGTGGCGAACGATATTGGGATGTTTGACACGAGAAGCACACGATGCTTCCTGTAAAAAACGTTGCATCATGCTTTGGTTTACTGCTCTTTGGGGACGCATGATCTTGACAGCGAATTGCTGCTGGCTATTTTCAATGCGTACCAGATATACGACTCCCATATTCCCTTCGCCTAGTTTGCGAACAACTTCAAAAGTTCCTATCTTCTTTCCGATAATGAACTCGGGTTTGGGCTGACATTTGGGACATAATTTGTTGCTATTTTTATCAAACTCTTCCGCTAGCCTGCCTCCACATTTTTCACAAGTTACGATTTTGGTTTCTTCACTTTCAGACCATTTTACAAGGAAAATGGATTCTCCTATTTTGATATAATCACCATTATGTAACTGTATTTCTGTAACACGCTGGAATGTAACCCGATTGGATTGTATCTGGCCCCAATAGGTACCATTTCTACTATTAAGATCGTAGATCATTGCTTCGTTTGGAGGAGCAAATTCCAGGATACAATGGAACCTCGAAATTTTTGGGTCATTTTCCAGGTGAATGTGACACTTTGGGTCACGGCCTAAAGTAAACTTGCTATATTGAGAAAAGTTATAAATTTTGCCTTGCAAAGAACCTTTGACAACATGCAATGTTATATCTTTTATTGCTGTTTCTTCATCATAAGAAAAAACTTGTTTTTTTTCTTTATTGAAATGGATAGGAATCGCCATTATAATCATTTCCTTTTCTATACAATAGGTTTGCTGACTTTTAAGTATCTCCTATAAATTAAGTAATAAATATGAAAAAAATATGTTGTATTTTTAGATAAGATTAGCTATCTTTTATACCATATCTATACCTTTCTTTCAAGATAAATTATGAGGAGTTAAAAAATGTTAAAAATTTTTCTTTTATGTGTATGCTTTATTTGCTGTTTATTTTTAAATGCTCAAAATGTAACGATACATGGTGAAGAAATTGTGACTCAGGAGGAATATATCCAGATACAGTCCATTATGCAAGAGGTGAATCAGTTTTGGTGCGATAAACATGGATTTATGAGACATACACCTACTGAAGAACCTGTTCATTCATTAGACCATGAGAATCCTTTACTCTGTACAGCAGAATATATGTACCTTCTTTGGAGACTGGGTATACTAAAGGGAAATTTGAAAGAAGTTTTTGCCTTCCAGCTACGAGATATGGTATCCTTGCTCCGTCTGGAGAGAGGTTTATTCAACCGATACCCAGGAAAAACAGATCAGGCTTTTGGGCGTCATTTCAGCAGGGATGAGCAGATTGGCCTGGTAACCTTGGACCTTATTTTCGATTGGAAGTTGGGATTTGCTCAAGAACTTTATGAATATGGTAAAGCTTATAATTTTATTTATCAGAATATGGATTGGAGTGGACCAGGAAAGCATGATAGAATTGTTTATACACAGAATGGAAATGTCATGCCCAAATGGATGCTCGCTGCAATAGGGCAAAGGATGCCTGAATGCATTGAGTATTTTTCGATTGCTGCAGGCAATCCACCCAATGATCTTTTTCAAAAGCTTTTCCGAATTGCTTTGGATCTCTCGGGCACATATGCTGCAGACGATCTGGACGGTCTACCCAATAAAATGCGCGCTTGTCTTCGATTAGAGGTAATGTATGGCAAAAATCAGAAATCTGATGAAGAAATATTGAAATTTTTCCGAAGAATGTCAGATATGCATGGAAAAAATCACTATTATGGACTTTGTAAAATAAGCTATAAGCATCCCAATCATCCTACCACAAGACTAGCTGCATTTTTGAAAAAATCTATAGAACGAAATAACTCGGCAATGTCAGATGAAAACTAGTGCTAACGGATTTTATGATTACACTAAGGTTAAACTGGAAAAAAAGAAAAAAATAGACTATAGAGTATATAGAAACTAAAAAAAAGAACCACAGATAGACATAGATAAACACAAATTCAATTTTTTTTATTCAGACCCAGAAAACCACGTCCTCTGGACGTGGTCAGAGACAATTGGCT
>CALKWO010000366.1 GCA_938003875.1 uncultured bacterium | reverse complement strand
TGTGTTCATCTGTGGTTCTCTTTTCTTTAATTTTGGATTTAACATTGTCAAACTAACTAAAATAGATCACATATTTATTTTTTTTTGTTTCATCTTTCTATCATATAAAATCATAGCGACAATGGATAAAAGGCCGATTCCTGCCATGATATACCATACTTTAGGTGGATAGTATGTATTCCATAGAAGAGCTTTGGCTTCAGGAATGCTGATTTTAAGGTGTTCGGCAAGAGTCTTTAGCCATTCTCCTCTGGGAATTTTTTGGATTTGTTCGGGCATTACATTCAGCACTGTTGTAAGATAGCGTGCGGATAGTGCATAAATATCAGAATAGCGGTCGCTGATCCATCCTGTAAAAACACTTCCTGCTGCCCAGCCAAAAGCAAAAGGAACCTGGGCAAAACCCAGATATAGTGCTTTTTTATTTTCAGGGGCTAAGAAGCTGACATATTCTGAAAACTTTGGGCTGCAAGCGATTTCGCCTATAGAAAACAGAGCAATTCCTAAAAGACACCAGACTCCTTCTCTGCTAAATCCACAAAGAAGCAAAGAAGCAGCACAAAAAAACATACCAAAAATCATAGACTGAAGATGTTTGAGCTTGCCAAACAAAAAGGCGACAGGCATGGCAAAAAGAATGATTACAAAAGTATTGATATTGAGCATAAGCTCAGCAGGGATCTGAGTACCCTCACGGGCTGTTTTTTGTAAAAATTCTATGCCTGTTATCTGTCCCATCCAAGAAATAATATGATTGGATTCTACCCATTGGTCAATAAAAATGGGGGATGTATCCCATATCTGCATAAAAACGATATAAAAAATACTATAGATTACAAGAAAGCATACAAACGGTATATTTCTTGCCAGTCCCCCTAAATCCAGCACAACCTGTTTGATCGATTTCTGGGATTCTTTTTCTTTTTTAGGGGATTCCAAAAAGAAAAGACAAGGATATGCCAGAAGAATCAAGCCCGCAGAGCAAAAAAATACATATTGCCAGCTATGCGCTCTTGCGAAAGAAGCTAAAAAGGGGGCTAAAAAACCACCAATATTTACAGAAATATAAAAAATCCCCCAACCTACAGAAGCGTTTTCTTTATCCAGATTTCCAGATAGAATCGCCTGAATAGGAGGTTTGAAGGTACCACATCCAATGGCCACCAGGACACAGGATAAAACAAAAGTCCAGTATTCCTGTGCTACTCCCATCAGCACCAAACCAATGGCATTCAAGGCAAAGGAGACACAAATGGATTTTTTATATCCATAGCGATCTGAAATTCCTCCACTAAAAATAGGCAAAAGGCATTGCACTAGTGCCCAGAGTGCAAAGATATTTCCCTTTTGTGTCTGGCTTAAATCTAAACCGCCATTTTTAGCAGGAGTTACAATATAAATCCCTAATACGCTTCTCATGCAATAGTAAGAAAATCTTTCGAGAAATTCTACCAAATTTACCATCCAAAATCGATATCGAAAGCTTTTTATCTGATCCCAAAATGTCTTTTTTTCCATCTTTTCTATATTCCTTTAAGAATTGCTTCCACTACGGATAAATTTATATCCTACGCCACGAGCTGTTACAATGAACTCTTTTTGTCTGTCTTCTTTCTCCAGCTTGTGCCGTAATTTGGTAATAAAATTATCCACTGTTCTTGCGGTTCCAAAGTAATCCATACCCCAAACGCGGTTCAGGATTTCGTCTCTGGATAAAACTTTTCCTTCGTTTTCAATTAAAAATTTCAAAAGATCAAATTCTTTAGGCGACATTTCCAGGAGTTTCTTATCAAAAGAAACGGTCCTTCCTACAAAATCCACTTCGAACCTGCCAAAAGCATATTGTGCCATATTGGGCTCGAAATAATTTTTACGACGGAACAAGGCTTTTACTCTGGCAATGAGTTCGCGAATGGAAAAAGGTTTTGTAAGGTAGTCGTCGGAACCGAGGTCAAGCCCCATGATTTTGTCTATTTCTTTATCCCTGGCTGTCAGCATGAGGATCAAAATAGGCAATTTTTTTTGCCGTATGGTTTTACATATATCAAAGCCACTTATGGAAGGCAACATAATGTCCAGTATAAGAAGATCAGGCAGTTTATTAAAAGCCAACTCCAAACCTTTTTCTCCATCCTGGGCAGTGAGAACCTGGTATCCTTCGAATTTTAAATTTTTTTCCAAACCTAATAAAATAGAAGGATCATCTTCGATAATCAAGATAGATTCCATATTTAACCTATAAAATAAAACAAATTTTTGATCATTTTCTATAGAGTACCAAAAAATTTATAAGAGTGTGAGAAATTTTTTTTACAAATTCATACTCTCTTGAGAAAGCAGATTTCCTTTTCTCTTGTGTAAAAATTTATACAATTTTTTATAAATCTATAAGTATATTTATATCAATATATTACAAATAAAATAAAAAAAGAAAAAATTGGTACTGCTTTTGCTTATTCTCTTGGCAGTGAGAGATGGTACTAAAAAATTATAAATCTTTTTTCTATAACTTATGGAGGTACTTTATGTTCAAGAAAATTTTCCAAACTTTATTGATCCTCTTAGTCCTTTGTGCTAACAATTCTTTTGCCGAAGCTAAACAAACGGAAAAAAATACTGCTATAAAGACGAAAAAGAATGCTTTAGTGAAAAAAAATATCAAAGCAACAGGCAGACTACACTGGCATGGCGACCGCTATATCTTTAAAGATGAAAAAACAGAAAAGCTCTATATCCTTCTGGAGAATGAAATTCTAGGAAAATGGATTCAATCCATAAATCCTCTTGCTACCTATGAAGTAGAAGGAAATGTATATAGCTTTCAAGAAAATCGTTACCTCATCCCTTCACAATACAAATGCAAACAAATCACGGCACCTGAAACACTGGAAATGGGAAGTGTATCGGAGAAAAAACTTCTAAGAACAAAAAAAATAAGCAATTTAGCAAAACAGAAAAAAAATAAAGAGAAAAAAGAAATCGACAAATCCAAAGACAAATCCAAAAAAGAAGTCAAGAAAGATAAGTCCAAAGACAAATCTAAGAAAGAAGTCAAGAAAGATAAGTCCAAAGACAAATCTAAGAAAGAAGTCAAGAAAGATAAGTCCAAAGACAAATCCAAGAAAGAAGTCAAGAAAGATAAGTCCAAAGACAAATCCAAGAAAGAAGTCAAGA
>CALKWO010000365.1 GCA_938003875.1 uncultured bacterium | reverse complement strand
CTTTCGGCTTTGTTCAATTATTGTGTTCATCTTTTTTCTCCTTTTCTAAAAGGGCGGTTCTGTCTTGGAGGTACTCTGTCCAAGAGGCGATAAAGTTCTGTAAATCATCTAAATCTATATCTTCATTGCATTCTGGACAAAATGGTTTGTCAGGTTCGGAAGACGGAAGCATAACATCTGTCTCGCATTGAGGACAAAGAAGAGCGTATCGTTTTAGCGGTGTGGTAGAACTTAGTGTCATATATATACTCCTTGAAAATAGTTCAAAGTTTTGTCCAATACCTTTGGGTCACATATTCTTATAACAAATTTGGGACTATTTTTTTAAGGGCAGGAAGCTACAGAAGCGACAATAGAGCTACAGTGGGAATCCTTGCCCCATAAGTATTCTAGGCCATTGTCGCTCTTGTTGCAGCAATAATTTTGACCCTATAGATTAGGATGAATCTTTTGGAGGTAAAGCGACATAGATGCTACGTTGAAAATCTTTGTCCTATAATGGATTTAGGGACATGTAGCTCTTGTCGCTGATGTCAATGGGGTGGAGGTTGGGGATGAAAGGGGAAAAGGGAAAAAAAAAACCCTGGGAGAATAGATGTAGAAAATAAGAGCGACAAGAGCTACAAGAGCGACATATTTTATTAAATCTATATATTTATTATAGTTATATAATATCTTATTGTAGCTCTTGTGTAGCTCCTGTCGCCCACAAGGTTTCTAATAGCGCAATTCTTGCCAATAATTATTCCTTTTGACCTTAGGAATATCTAAATCAAATAAGGTCAATTGCTTATATTTTTTACTTTGTTCTAATTTTTTCGGATCAGGGTTCTTCTCATTATCTTTATCATTTGATTTTGATTGATCTTTTGTTGTTAAGGTTTTTTTCATAATGGACTCCTGTGCTTTAAAAGGTTTACCATAAACAAATGCGACACGAGATACAGATGCTACAATGGCCTGGCTGCCTTATATATCAAGGACTTCAACTGTAGCCTCTGTTTTGCCCCATGTCACTTTAGTTGATTTCAATAGAAGCGACATGTGGCCTACTATTGTTCAAGCTGGTCAGTTAGCCATACAGGCACTTCCTTATCCTCATCTTTGGGAATAGTGTACATCCATGTCTTTTGGTTTTTTTTACCATCTAGGATTCTACTGTCCTTTTTTGTCAAGCCGATCTGACGAAGTGACTTTGCCAATGTTTTTTCATCAACCATAGCTATATCGGAACTTTTACAAAACCTTCTAACAAGGGGCATAGTAGTCCGAATATTAAAGTACAGAATTTCTTCTTGGATTTGTGCAACATCAGTTGGTATTTCTCCTTTTCTTAACATTGACTCCAGGATGTTCAGAAAAATCTGTCCTACATTTGCATCTTGGGTTGAAGCTTCTTGTTTTGAAATGTCCTCTTTCAGTTGCCCAATGGTTATCCCCCATTTATTTAGAACAGCGCAAGAACAACTTTTGTAAAATTCATTGGCACATATCTGCAAGATCGAATGATTTTCCACTATGCGCTCATTTGCACCTAAAGCCTTTAAATTGGAATTTGCTTCTTTTTTTATTACTCTTAGAAGTTCATCAGGGTTAATTTTCTGTAAGCAATGAACGACAAAATACGAAGCATTATCCTTGTATGCCTTTATTTCTTCGAGCATATCTTTGTTTCTTAAAGCATTATCCAGGTTGATTTCGACTATCCTCGAAAGAACTGCCTCAGCCTCGAAGCCCACGATGTTCTGAGTAGAGATAATTATGAAGGTGGCATTTATTTCGCTTTTCATGCCATCTAGGCTGTTATCGCTCCTGGCACGTTGATAACCTTCTCTGTCGTAGATTGAACAAAGTAAAGCATTTGAGTTTGTCTTACCTGCTTGATATTCATTTAGTCGAATAGGGATGCCTTTAAATTTAGCACCTGCCCTTTGAATACTTTTAGTTGTGCTGTTAAAATTGAACGGCTTTACTTCTTTTGCAGCTCCGAACATTGCAGCTATAATTTCTGCAAGTGTAGACTTGCCAGTACCTTTGCTTCCATTCAAGAACAACAAAGGGAAAAAACCATAATATTCGCTTATTTCTTCTACAAACAATGTTCCCACTGCGAACCCAAAAATCTTCCATAGGTCTTTGCTATAAATTGCGCCCAATTTTTCGATTAGAATTTCAAGGTTCAACTCTCCTGAATATTCTATTCGGCCTTTTGGTGCTATAATGTCGCAGTTATCTTTCTGGAGGATTTCTGTTTTTGTCGCAAGAGCGTTATTGAACAGGTATTTATCCCTTTCTATTCTTCCAAGATATTGGGTTTTCTGTTTCTCTTTTATATTACTCTTGCTATAAATATGTTCCAAAAAAGCATTATGCTCAACACTGCTAGCATTGCTCAAAAAGAGTCCACGCTCTGATACTTTCTTTTTGAAATCATTCAAAATGTTCAAATTGTTTCCATCCAGGATTATCTCTTCTGTCAATAAATCACTGGACAATCGGCACTCCCAGGACACATTTTTTTCATCATCGGTGATCTTCCTTATGATCCTCATGATGAAATTGTAGATTTCTTTCCTATTGTCTTTTTCGATTTTGAAAGTTCTGTTGTTTACTTCAATAATTCTTTGTGACGCATTAACAATTTGTGGGTCAACAAGGATTTTTTCCAATGTAAGGAATTCTTCCAAAGTATGCTTAAGGCGATAGTCACAATAATCTTTTCCATCCTCTTTCTTTAAGGGCAATTTGATGGTATAGACCTGCTTATCTGGGAATTTGGCCTTTAGAACTAATGCTAAACCACTAGCAGAATTCATACCTGCTTTATCCATATCGTAGCAAATGCGAATTTCCTTGAATGGCACGAAGACATTCCATCCTATGTCATATTTTGGCTTATAATCGCAGCCGAACAGACTAGATGTGCAATTTAGGCCGTCGGACAAACCCTTTAGCCAGTCCCAATCGCCTTCAAAAACATAGAGAACATTGCTGCCCTTTTCTTCTTGTGGCTCTTCTATATTTTCATAAAGCACAGGATAGAACTCGCCCATTTCTGCCTTGAATCCCGATTCTAGGTTGTAGGCAAGCTTATTTTTTTTCGTGTCCCACTTTAATGTTTTAGTGTGATCTTTTGTGATCTGAATAGACGCATCTTTATTAGAAACAAGGCCAGCGTGTTCTAGAATTCCAAGGTCTAACCCGTGTTTCTTAAAGGCAAAAACCACATCTTGATCTGTTATTGTGGCTGGAACGTCTTTGACTCCTAGCAATGTCTTCAAGTTGCTTTTCCAACCGCATGAGCTGCGATGGTTGCATTGGGCTATTGACAGATATCCTTTGTTTGTATAAACAAAGGCATCATGTTTTTGACATTCTGGACATACAAAAAGAATATAATTCCCTTTGTCGCTTGGGTTTAATCCTTTCTCTTTTAGAAACAAAAGGACTTCTTGTTTAAAATTTTGCAATATTTCCTCCTTTCTTTTCCAATTACCTCTTGTAAGTAATTGGAAAATATGCTATTATTATAAATCATCTTTGATCTCCAGAGTACGTTACCCTGGAGTCGATTTTTAAAAAAAAAACATATGACCAAGCCTTAAACCCTGCCATGATACCCAGCTTAAGCCTTGCCAGATACCAACCTACTTGCTTATTAGACCACTATAATCAGAGACTTTTACTCTCAAATAAACCGAGTCTTAGCAGTCCGAAAACAGGTTTGAGCTGTCATTTTTTTTGTACCCATTATAAGCGACTCGATTCTGAGGTTTCCCATTAAATTCACCACCATTTTCTATAGTGACAACAAGCTGCTTATTCAACAGGCTGTTTGGGTCTATATCTACTTCTCTGCCGTCGGTTTCAATCCCAACAGCATTGCAGAAATTCTTTAATTTGTCTTTGGCTGGTTTATTATTAATAAAAACAAGCCAGTCCCAAACACATGTTCCCCAATAATTTGTCTCTGTAATTTTGAGCCTAATCTCCAACATTTGATTACCACTTTTGCTTGTTTTTTCTTTCGAATCGCAAATTATAGCAGAATATTCACCAGGAGGAACGATTGTTGGAACAGTATTATTTTCCGCATTTAGGCTAAAATCAAACTTCATAGCTACACTCCTTTGTAATTAAAATCATATTCTGAACACAAGTCACCAGGAATACATTTATCTGTTGTATAATCTACAACTCTCCAAATATATTCATCGTTCGCATCGTCATACAAAAGCTGATAAACAGGTTCGGGAAATCGATCCTGCTCATTATTTCGCATAAATTATCTCCTTTGCATTAAGGTATATAGGACACAATTACAGTTGATTGAATTTTTATGTGTACATTTTTTTGATCCTCCAGTAAAATGCTCTTGTTTTATCAATATGCTCGTTGTCGTATTATGCGACAATGAGCTATTACTTTATTGTTGTTCAGAATCTTCAGTATTTCTTCTGTTACATCTACATCTAGCATTGGGTTCAACTTGGCCATTTGATCTTCTGGTTTAAATTTTGACAATTCAACCAATATGGTTTTCTTATTCTCAAAACCATTTTCCATTATAGCCTTTACAACATCCGTCCCCAAGCTTCTTCCGATCTTTATTTCGCCCTTTATCGTTGATTCGCTTCTCCCAGAACGCACTGTCTTGTACTATTCATTTCTCGTATCCTCCTTTCTATTCATATTTTTTTTGAATATGGGCAATGAATCAAGAAACAAACGGAATCTAGAGTCAAGGCGGAAACCCTCTAGTTTCCCCTTTTTCACCAATGATCTTACAGACACTGCTGAAATTTTTAATAATTTTGCTACATCTTGTACAGTTCCAATTGGTCTTGTATCAGGCATTTTTTGTTATACCTCCTTCAAAAGGAAATAAGGAAAAGTTTCATTGTTGTTGGATACTATTATATCAAAAAACAAGAAGAATGCAAATGATTATTTTTTAATAAGTTAAAGAAAAAATTACACTCATAGTCGAAACGAACCATTTGATTCATTTCGACTATTTTTTCTATGAAAAAAAAAAGAAAATTATAGAATATTTTCTTTTTTTTTGAATTTTCAACTCGACTAAGTCTGTATAAAATACAAAAAATATCCCCATCGTTCTTCTGCTAATAAATATGGAATACTCAGCTCCTTTTTGCTATACTATAAGGCACGATAAAGAGGAGCAATATATATGGTCAATGTTTTCATAAGCTATTCTTGGACAGATAAAGATTTCGTAGAACAGTTAATCCAAAGCATTATTACCTTAAAAGATATTGAATTGTGGAGAGATGTACAAGAAATTCACGGTGGTGATATTTTACCAGACAGAATAAGCAAGGCATTGGATTGGTGTGATGTTTTAATTCTAATCTGGAGCAAATCTGCTAAAGAGTCAAGATGGGTAAAACTAGAATGGAATGCTGCTTTAAGTATGGACAAAAAGGTGATTCCATGTATCTTAGACAATACAGCACTACCAGGGATTCTTAGAGGTTTGCTCTATATAGATTTTTCAAATGGACAGCTCTATAAAGAAAAGTGTAAAGAGTTACTGGAAGGTATTGGGATAAAAGCCTCCCCAGAACCAAGTACTCTTGAAAAAGTTGTTGCTGCGTATGATTCTTTAGTTCCTGATAAAGAACTCAAAATACATACAAAAAGAACAAAGTACTGTCAGATTGGATTGAATGAATGGGGCAGGTATATTCACTATGAGTTCTTGGCTAGTTATAAAGATTTCATAGGCGTAGAACTCCATATAGAATGTAGAGATCACCAATATCTTGCTGAATCATTGCAACAATTTTCTGGGCATTCTATTGGAGATAACATCGCCCCATTAGAATGGGAAGCTAAATGGCACAAAATAGGGAGGCTACGATCTAAAATTAGTATCCAGACAAGTCCTGAAAATATAGCAAAAGCGATGATAAATTTTATCAACCTGACAAAAGATACTATCCAAGAGAGCATCATACAAGATTCAAATACGAAACAATTTCATCTCGAATTTTGGCAACAATTTCAAGAGTACGCCAGTACGAGTAATCCTACATTAAAGCTACAGAAACCACCTGCCCGATATTGGTATGATATACAAATTGGAAGATCTAAATATAATATTGCTTTGATAGTATTGACCTCAAGAAACCAAATTGGTTGTGAAATATACATTCCAAACTCCAAGCAGATATTTGATCTTTTTTATTCCAATAAAGAATCTATTGAGAATACGTTAGGGATTGGTCAGTTGTCTTGGCAAGAACTACCTGATAAAAAAGCAAGCCGTATCCGTGTACTCCATGAATTTGATCTATTGAAGCCCCAACGTGAAGAAGCATTTGAGTGGCTTCTCCAGACAGCACAAAAATTCCAGAAGGTCTTTTTGATCCCATGATCTATCTTCTTTACTTCTCAACTACAATGTGTGTCCTCTGTGCAGGAGGATGGCTTATAAAAAAGCATAACCCCTATCTTGTCTTTTTACTTCTTGGGATTGTGCAATACGTTCTGTTCAAGTTACTTACTGATGGGCAAAGAATAAACATCTTTGCTTCCTTTGGGATGATAGCCCTGGCGATTCTTCTCTACGATAGGATTCAAGCTTAGGAGAAAAAAATAATGACCGTTCCAGATTTTCAATCACTGATGTTACCTATCTTGCAACTGGCAAGCGAAAGAAATAACGAACTTTCCACCAATGAGATCGTGGAAGGTCTAGCCAAAAGGCTAAATTTGACAGAGGAAGACGTAAAGGAGATTCTCCCTAGTGGTATACAGACTACTTTTTTCAATAGAGCCAGTTGGGCTTGTACCTACCTAAAGAAAGCCCTACTCTTAGAGGCCACAAGGAGAGGACACTGTCAGATCACTATGCGTGGCAAGGAACTGGTGAAGACTAAGCCCAAGTTTATCAATACAGCGTTCCTAGACCAGTACCCCGAATTTTCTGCATTTAGGTCATCCAAGAAGAAAGAGACACCAGTCGAAACTCCATCAGAGGCACTGGAGGCTGCTTATGACAACCTGCGTAACGAACTAGCAGCAGAACTTCTGGGCAAGCTCAAAAAAATAGCCCCATCGTTCTTTGAGAGAATCGTAGTGGAGCTTCTGGTCAAGATGGGCTATGGTGGCTCACGTGCGGATGCTGGTAAGGCTATAGGAAAGAGCGGAGATGGTGGCATAGACGGAATCATCAAAGAGGACAAACTTGGCCTCGATGTAGTATATATCCAGGCCAAACGTTGGGACAAAACATCAATAGGCAGTCCCGATGTGATGCAGTTCGCTGGTGCGCTACAAGCACAGAAGGCCAACAAGGGCATCTTCATCACAACATCTAAGTTTACTGAGGAGGCCAAAGGATATGTCTCTCAGATAGGGAGCAAAATAGTACTGATAGATGGGGAGCTACTGACAGACCTTATGATAGAACATAATGTTGGAGTGTCTGTGGTCAATCTGTATCCAGTGAAGAAAATTGATGGAGACTACTTTGAGGAGGGGTGAAATTATGGACAAATTGTGCCATAGGGCACATAGGAAAGAAAGGATGCGCAAAAGCACTGGATATTTCTTCAATGAACCTGGTGTGCCTTAGAAACGATTTGATATCTATCGATGATCTCATTATATTCATAATATGTGTTATGAATATTTTTTGCAGTGGTAAAGTACAATAAAAGGAACGTTTTATCGGACTATATCGCTTGAAAATTTTTTAGCTCCTCCATAAACCGATTCACTACATCTGACAATACAAGAATTTATTAAGCAAGGAACAGTATTTTTATTGATAAATGTAACTGATAAAGTAAAATCCTTGATAAGGATAAAAAGTTTTTACAGAAAAATTAATATTGCCGTGCAGAAAATGGCGGTTTGTGATACGGGTTGGTGGGTGTGTAGAAATTGGTTTGGGTTTTCAAATATTTAGAGGCGGAAAGAAAACATGGCAACATCTGTTATCGAAACTAAATTATGTGATGGGTATCGAGTGCTCAAAGAGTTGTTTGGGCCTTTAACCGCAGAAGTGATGGAGGCTAAAAACGGTGAAGAATATAAGCATATTTGGGGAGAACGAATATATGAAAACGTTAAAAAAATAGGTTTTACAAAAGATGAAGTCGAAAGACTTGAGAGAGACAACCAAGGACTAAAAGATTCATATATTTTTCCGTTCATACTTCCCTTACATATTCTCCATTCCGCACTAAGTGGTCCTCTAAATCACCTTGTTCGACTTGAACAATTTGTTAGGTTTAGTCGAGTGTTAAATATCCAAGTTGGAAATCGTAGATTCTCTTATATTATTTCTTCTCGGCTACTTGAGTTTGAACCAAACGAGGATATGTTTAATAGATTTTGTCCTTGCCTTTTTAAATACTTAGAAAATGAGCATCCAATAGCTCTTATTCCATCCTATATCTACACATTAATTCCTGCGTTTTTACGACGACACTCAAATGATTTGCTGGAACTTTTAAATAAGCTTGCAGCACAGCGGATTGAGAATAAACCTGTCAATTCTGGGTTAATTTTGGTAGATGGTTACGACGAGTTCAAGCGGGAATTCCGCAGCGACTTGTTTTGGAATTTGGAATCGGAAACTACATTATATGATCTTTTAGATTCTAAGCGATGCTTGCTAGAAATTACTGATGGGAAAAAGGGGTTTATAATTATTGATAAAGACTTTAACATAAAGGGATTAATGTATCCAGACCTTATTCCAAAAGGGTTACAAACCAATTATGAGGGGGGAAAAGAGTTCTCTCATGACTGTGTGATTGTTTCAATAAATGGAACAGAGTCGACCAAAGCTGTAAGGCAGGGAAAATTGATATTTGAAATACGTAATGGTTTAATCCGAGTGCGTGATTATAGCATTGTCTCAACTACCCTTAGAGAGTACCTTCATTCTATTGGTGTCGTTGGCGAGTATGTTGATGATTTTATCAAAGAAGTAATAGATATATGCACACAGAAGAAAGGGACTATCTTGGTTGTTGGAGAGCGGATTACACCAGACGGCTATTCTAAAGGCATTTCAGGCAGTATCTCATTACGAAAAGAAAATGGCAATAAAGAATACAAGTATGGTGTGTTATCACAGCTTTCTCATACCGATGGGGCTGTTTTTATTGATCGTGAATTTGTGATATACATCTTCGGGGCAATACTAAAAGTAAAACCCACCGAAGGGCAACATGAGTCAGGAGGATCACGTAGTTATTCAGCACAAATGTTTTCACAAGAACATCCCGATCATATTATAATTAAAATATCCGAAGACGGTCCTTTATCCCTCTATAGGGACGGTAAAAAAAGCATTGAAGTCTAATATTCGTTTCCGCTTATTTTAGTAGTGCCGAAAACGAACGTTTTATCGACTTTTGAAATTGTTTGACACGTTCGTAACTAATCGAACTTATGAATTGTAAAAAGCTGTATGTTCTCGATTAGTTTTTAGGTATAGGTATGACACTAATCTATCTTGGTAAAAATCTTAAGAAAGTAACTATATATCGATAAGACCAGAAGAAAAAAACAGAGATATTGAAGAAATTTTAAAATTTTAAAATTTTCTTCAATAATTTTATTTTTCTAAAAATCTTGTAGTTCTTCGTATCTTAGTGTAGAAACAGGCTTATTACATTTTTTACAAACAATATTAATACCTTTATCCCTAAAATCTTTCAAAAATTTAAAATTATTACTTAATTTAAGTAATAATCTATTATCACCATCAAACCATCCGATTTTAATCGTACATATTTCTTGGGTTTTGCAGTTTCTACAAGCAACTTGGACATCTCTTTCTGCCATACTGTTTCTCCTCGCATCCAAAAATAATAGATTAATATCATTAAGAATAACATTATTAATCTATCTATTTTATGAAATTATCTTCTTCTTTTCAAGAATTATTTTATTATTTGTAATAGCTCATCTCGTAAGTTATAGAAAAAATCTAAAATATATAATATAGTCCAACAAAACGACCGTTTTTTTATACTTCACAATATATATATCACCATAAACATCCATAGGCTTTATTCAGTCCAAAAAACTGGTATAGAAAAAATAAGTTTGCTTTATTAAAACTTAATGAGTATAATAAACAATATATTTATACACATAAGGAGCAAACATAATGATAATCGGATATGCTCGTGTTAGCACGAAAGATCAAAATTTGGATTTGCAGATTGATGCTTTAAGGAAAGCTGGCTGCGAAAAAATCTATACGGAAGTGGCCAGTGGAGGAAAAACAGAGCGACCAGAACTGAATGATCTATTAAAAAATATCAGACCTAAAGATGTATTGGTGATTTGGAAACTAGATCGGCTTGGACGTTCGCTTAAGCATTTAGTAGAGCTTGGTAACAATCTGGCTAAAAAAGAAGTAGGTCTGCGTAGCCTAAACGACCCTATAGATACGACTACTGCTCAGGGCAGGTTAATTTTCAACATATTTGGTTCTCTGGCCGAATTTGAAAAGGACATTATCAAGGAAAGAACCAAAGCTGGACTCTCTGCTGCTCGATATCGTGGACGAAATGGTGGTAGGCCAAAAGGATTATCCAAAGAAGCAGAAACTACAGCCTGTGCTGCTGAGGTACTATACAAAGAAAAAAAACTCAGCGTACAGGAGATAGCAGATAAATTGGGGATATGCAAAAGCACGCTGTATAACTATTTAAGGCATAGAGGGGTCGAAATAAGTCCTTATGAGAAATCAGATAAGGAATGAAGGGGTTAAATAAAAAAAAATCTATATAGAAATCTATATAGAAATATGCTATAATAAACTCATGAGTAAAAAAGAAATAATCGCAACATCAGTATTCGAAAGATTATTAAAAAAATTAGCTAAAAAGTTTCCATCTGTAAAAAAAATATTCTTAGAGGCAATTGAAAATTTAGAGGATAAGCCAGGCTTTGGAGATGAAATACAAGGACACAAAGACTATTACAAAGTACGCTATCCAAACATAGATGCAAAGAAAGGAAAAAGCGGAGGCTTTAGGCTAATCTACTATTGGACTAAAGATTCAGAGCAGGTGATATTAGTATCCATCTACTCCAAAACAGAGCAACAAGAGGTTGATTGGGAGAGTGTAAAACGTAGCATAGAAGGAGCAGAAAATGACTAGCCATAATGTATCCGTATATTTAGACAACATTGAAACCTGGAAGAAATTTAAAGGTGCTTGTAAAGAAGAAGGAAAGAGGCCAAATACTGTTCTGCGTAGCTTCATAGAAAGCTATTGTGCTGAAATTTTTGAAATAGAAATGCCATTAGAAAAACAGATCGCTCAAGGAATGATTGAAGCCAAAAGGATAGCCAAAGGAAAAGTAAAAGGAAAGGATGCTAGAAAGCTTTTAGCAGAAATTGGATAAAGATCAAAGGACAAAAAATATCCTTTGATCTTGGCTAAGCTACTGTCTTTTTCTTGTGCAGAAATCCGTTAAAAGATAAGTGTCAAGGAAATAGGTATTTCTTTGACAATATCTTTTATAACACTAAATAGGGTAATAATTTAGGTTTCAATTACCTATATACAGATCGTTTTCCCATCTACCGACATCCGCAGTGCCATCAGAGTAAGTCATAGTCCCCTGACCATGAAGTTTGTTCCTCTTCCATTCTCCTACGTAATTATCTCCACTATGCCAAGTCATAGTCCCCTGTCCCCTTCTCCTGTCATTCAACCATTCTCCTACGTAATTATCTCCATTATGCCAAGTCATAGTCCCATAACCATGCCTCTTTTTATTCTTCCATTCTCCTTCGTACCTGTCTCCATTATGCCAAGTCATAGTCCCCTGTCCATTTCTCCTGTCATTCAACCATTCTCCTTCGTACCTGTCTCCATTATGCCAAGTCATAGTCCCATAACCACTCATCCTCTCATCCTTCCATTCGCCTACATAACTCTCTCCATCAGGCCAAACACAAATTCCATAACCATTAGCTATGCCGTTTATCAAGTCTCCATCATATTTTCCACCATCAGCAAAAACTTTTGTTCCTTTAGAAAGAACCATTTTGGATTGAGAATATTCTTTGAATTCCCCTAGATACTTTTCTCCATTAGGCAACATTATAGTCCCCTGTCCCTGACACAAATCGTCCAACCATTCTCCTTCATACTTGCTTCCATCAGACCAGGTACAAGTAATCTTACCGTTCATTTTATCATCCACCCATTCTCCTTCATAATTATCTCCATTAGACAATGTATAAATCCCATGTCCGCTCCTTTTATCGTCCTTCCATTCGCCTTCGTACCTTTCTCCATTAGGCCAAACACAAATTCCATAACCATGAGCCAAGCCATTTTTTAAATTCCCCTCATATTTTGCACCGTTAGAAAAAGTTTTTGTCATAATTATGCCTAATGTTGATTCACTATAACTTTCATCTTCTGATATTATTATTTCTTTCGATATTATTTCATCCTCAATTTCTTTTATTTCTTTTTCAATCTCTTCCATCCCTAAACGGATGTCTTTATTAACTTTTTCAAGTTCTAGATGTATCTCTCGAAAAGAACGCTGTTGAAGTAGTTCTCTTATTTTTTTTATATGATCGCTACACAATACATTGCAAATTTTAATCTTTTGCTCCTGAATGCCATCATTCCAAAGATACGGCTGTGCTTGTTGTATAGTCAATAAACGTTGTAATGCTTTAACATAAAGTTCTTTCTTATAAAGCTCTTCCATATCAATAATAATCTTTTTCCTCTGAATTTCTTTTTCAGCCTCCTGTCTCTTATACTCTTTCTCTTTTTCTTCTTCAAAACGTTTCTGCAATTCTTTCAAGATAGAACTTTTGCGATCTTCTATATCTTTCTGTCGCATAAGCTCAAGATTTTTCCTTGTTTCAACAATCCATTGTTTAGCATCAGATGATAATTCATCTAAGTAAAACAAGGCTTTGTTGTATTGCTTTGATGTACAACAGAAAGATGCTGTAGATATTGCACGGAATGCTGCTTTATATTCAAACGATATGATGTGAGGAGGATAAGCATATTGGCATTCATTTTCATTTAAATAGTTATCTCGTTTACAGATAGGACAAGGAATCCTTAACTTAGTTCCACATTTTTTACATATTACCTCTTCAAAGGCATTCACAGTCTGGCATAATAGATTAGGACAACCAGCGATATTGACAGCCAAAACAGTAGGTACTTCGCGTAGCTCTTCTTTACTTTGGACTATAGCCTCGGCTTGGGAAATTTGATCTGATAGTGCATTATGAAATTCTGGACTAATTGTAGGTAAATCTTTCTTAAGCTGCTCTATATCAGCTTTCATGCGATTTATAATATCTTCTCCAGCTTTCATAATCTCCTGGCGATCCTGGTTCATCAAATCTATCATTTTTTGTTTTAAAATTTGCACCCTTTGATTCATTCTTTGTGGGCTATTTATTTCCAAAAGATAAGCCACCTCTGCGACATTCTGTAGCCTCCTTGTTGGCTCTTTTTCTAACAATTGTATGATAAAACTATTAAGCCATTCTGGAAGATCAGGTCTGATTTTTTTGGGCGGATTTAGAGGAAGTGTCATTTTGGCCTTATGGAGAGCTATTATATCATCTTCGATAAAAGGCAAAGTACCAGTAAATATTTCATAGCAAATTACCCCAAGAGAATAAAGATCGCTTGCTGGAGTAATGGCTGCCCAAGTCGTATCAAATTGTTCTGGAGACATATATTTCGGAGTACCTACTATATCACCTTGCGTCAAAGACAAAGCAGCATCAAGATTCTTTACTGCGCCAAAGTCGAGTATCTTCAAACATGGATTAGAACTGTTCTGCACAATCATAATATTTCCAGGTTTAAGATCACGATGAACCAAATGTTTCTCATGAATAGCCTTCAATCCTTTACACAACTGACTCAACAAATCAAGCCATGTATCGAGATGATCTTTCCAGGGATATTTAAGACACCATTCTTTTAGCGTCAATCCTTCCAGGTACTCCATCTCAATAAAATATTGCCGTTTTTGTAGAAAACCACCAAAGTTATAAATTTCAACAATATTAGGATGCTTTATTGCCCCTGCTAAAGCTGCCTCCAATACAAAACGTTCCACTGTTTTTATATAGTAAACTTCTTTCTCATGAAGTACTTTTAAAGCCACTTTCTTGTTGATCTTAAGGTTATACGCCGACCATACCTTTGCTAATCCACCTTGTCCCAACTCCTTCTCCAAGCGATACTGTTCTTCAATAGAACCTCGAATACTAAGGGCAAGGCGAACCGCATCGTTAAGATTGAGATGTGGGAAATATTTATCCAATTGCAATTTACGACTGTCTTCTACTGTCTCCTCTACGATCTGCAATCTTTCCTCTAGAAATTTTCGATTGATAGCAACCTGATTTTCTATAGCACTAATCCATTCTTTCTGTTCATGAATCTGTTTCTTAGTTTTAAGAAAATCCTTATTGCTATTCAACAATACCTCAAGTTCTTTGTCTGTAATATGTTGATTCTGTATTTGTTGTACAATTATATCTACCCTTTTCTCAATATCCTTCAATAACGCTGACTGTTGTTCGTCTTTTACATCTAAAATGCTTTCTAGAACCACTTCATCAATCAATTTTCCAACACCCAATGGGACGCACTCTCTTAAAAAAAAACGAGCAATACGATAGCCTACATGCTTTTGATAATTTTGATCTTTCAACATATACTTCCCTTGTAAGTATTCGCCAGATAATTTTCTCAACTAGAATTTTATGAATGTAAAAACAAAAGACAAATATTGCCTCATATATCAATCTTTGTTTAAAGTTCTAAATTTAGAACTCAAGTTCACTGATCGTCTTTTTGGCTAAAATCTTCCATCAGTTTTCTCTGATGGCCTACTGATATATAATCAGAAATCTTTTTCTCTTTGTAAGCCCATTCAATAGCCTTTTCTAGCTCCTCCTCATCAACTTTATTCTTGGCTACTTTCTCTTTCTGTAGGCTCTGCTTGGCCTTTTCAAAAGCAGTTATCGTAGGTTCTTTCTTAATTTTATTCCATACAACTTTTTGTTCATCTTTAGCAAGTGAGGCCAAGTCCCAAAGTACTCTTCTTGCAACTGATGTTTTGCGTGCATCTTCTTTGATTTCTGGAGATAGCTTGTTAAGGCTCATCATCTGAGAAACATAACTTTTGGGCTTCTTGATTAGATGCACAATATCCTTTTGTTGTTTTTCAAACTCAGTCACTAATCTAGCATAAGCCTCAGCTTCCTCTATGGCTGTCAAATCTTGTCTGTGAATATTTTCCTCTAATTGGATGAGCGCACAGTCCTCTTTTGATGTAGATATTATCATTACTGGAATCTTTTCAAGACCTGCCTTCTTGGCAGCCCAAAAACGTCGTTCGCCTGTCACAATAATATATTTGCCTCCTTCAATTTCCCTAACAGTGATAAAATGTATGAAGCTATGTTCCTTGATACTTTCAGATAGTTCCATAATTTCTTCACTATCATGATCTATATCTTTTCTAGGCTGATCTGGATCGGGTTCTATATCTTCAATATTGATATACCTTATCTTTTTTCCATCAATCTCATTCTTGGATTCATTCTCATTCTTTGGTGACTCTATAGTACCCATTATTTCAGCCAATGGATTTGAACCTAGTTTCTTCTTCTTCTTTTCGCTCATTTTGTTCCCCTTAGTATTTCTTTACAAAGGCTCATATAGTCCTCTGCCCCATAGCTGTTCTTTTGATATTCAAAAATGGTCTTCCCATAGGAAGGGGCTTCAGCCAAAGCTATATTATCTCTAATCATGGTCTTAAAAACCTTATCGCCGAAACACCTTTTTATTTCCTCTAGCACTTCTTGATGTAGTCTCTTCCTTTGAGTAAAAATGGTCGCTATAATCCCACCAATCTTGAGGCCAGGATTGAACTTTTGCTTTACTGCCTCAATGGTCTTTAAAACATCGCCTAGCCCTTGCATAGCTAAAAACTGAGTTTGCACCGTAATGAAAACTTCATCGGCTGCCACAAAAGCATTAAGGGTCAAAATGTTTAAAGAAGGTGGGGTATCTATGATTATATAGTCATAGTCATAATGTAGAACAGGCTGGAGAGCTTTCTTCAAAACGGATTCTACCAATTCACCTTCCAACCTTACCAGAGATGTATTTGACGGAATGACATGAAGCCCGTCTCTATCAATCTTTACATCTTCAAATGGAGCTTTACCAGTCAATAGATCATAGGATGTTTTATCTTTTTTCCCCTTTATTCCTAAGCTTAAAGTCAAATTTGCCTGTGGGTCTAAATCAACCAAGAGTACCTTTTTGCCCAAAAGGAATAAGCCAGCTCCAATATTGATGGCTGAAGTAGTTTTTGCTACACCGCCCTTTTGATTCGCAATAGCAATGATTTTCATAATCACCCTTTGTTTAAAGTACCAAGTACATGAGTTCTAAATTTAGAACCACTCTTTTATTTACCATAATGTTCTATAAAAATAAAGTTCTAAATTTAGAACCAAATAGGATATTTGATCTATTGAGCAAAAAAACGATATTGTTCTACTTTGTTCTATTGTTCTACTATAAGTACAAGTAAGAATAGGGCATTTATCCACTTCTACTTATTTTTTACCAATATGGGCATTATGGTCTTTTACTGGTCTATTATCTATATTTGTTCTACTTTGTTCTATTGTTCTATCGCTCTTTTGTCGGGGGGAAAAAACAATAAGCAGTAGATATGGTTAGCCCTGGATGCTGATAGTAGAAGTATTGTCTGGCTATATGTAGGGACTCATGATAGCGAAGGAGCAAAGGGGTTATGGCCTCACTTCCGCTTATTTATCGTCAATGCCCTGTTTGTTATACGAATTTTTTGGAATCTTACAAAGATGTAATCCCATCCAAACGCCATTGGTCTAATCTATTTGTATAAATACCCATTACTATCCTATGTATGTATGTATGTATGTATGTGAGTGAGTCGCAAAAATGGAAAAAATCAATTGTGTGTCATGCGTCATACATACGTAATTAGCGTAGGAAATATATGTGTATTTTCACTTTTGCATGGGTCAAAATTTGACCAATTTTATCAATTTTTCCCCGACATACGTAAAATGAAAATTTGGACATACATACATGCCAGTGCGCTCGACGCAACTCAGTAAATATAAAGCTTGCATTGAACGGATAGCAACGAAAAGATCAGGTATGTTCCAATTTGTACTTTTTCTACTCGTTCCATAGGTTGGCAAAATGCCAACATCACGCCAGCCTTACTCCGACTTGGTGATTTTCGCTCAAAACCTTATGATCATTGGTCTCTACTCTACTTTATTCCAACCTTGCCAACCTTTTAACCTATAAATCTTATATATTATATTAGTATACACGAAGGCAGAACATACATACGTGAAATCACGTATGTCGAGTCACGTATGTATGTCGAGAGGAACAAACTTTTGCATTTTTTTCTATTAATATAGGGAATCGGTGGCAAGGGTGGCAAGTGACCCTTCTTCTCAGTCCCAAATCATTATACTGAGTCAACTTACCTATATGCCAGCCTTGCCACCATAGGTTGGCAAAGTAGAATTAGGTTCAATATGCACCAGATACCTTCAAACATCTTGGTCTATAGCCAAAATGGTCTTATCGGGGATTTCTGCCAGTCTTAGTCTATTGTTCAATCAAGCTCCATCTGACCTATTGCCCAATGGATGGATTATGTTCTATTGTGTTCTATATTTGTTCTACCCTTGTTCTATTGTTCGATTTTATTCTAATTTTGTTCTGTTGTTTTTAATTATTCTATTGTGTTCATTTTTTTTCTATTGTTCTACTTTTTGTTCTATTGTTTATCTATATTTGTTCTACCTTGTTCTATTGTTCGATCGATTTCTTAAGCTCAATATTGTGTTTTGTGCAATATTGCTGAATTTTGATCTCTGCATCCTCTGGCCTATTGCCAAGATATATCCTGTGCAATTTACCTTTGATCCTCTTAGTAGCATAGTACTTATGATATTTATTTCCCTCTGTGGATGTGCTATAGATACAAATACTGAATCCACGGACTGTGTCTTTATGTATATATGGTACTTGTGGTCTTGGAGGCCTTGAAGGTTGTGCTTGTAGTTCTTTAATCTGTTCTTGCAAAGAATTTATCTCATTCTTCAAAGATTGAAATTCTTCAATAGAAACAAATTGGGCAGGCGCATTTTGCTCTATAGGTTCTTGCTCTGGTGTGGTAGGTTCTTTTAGTCCTTTAGGCGCAGAAGATGAAGCTCTACCAGATTTTATTCTGCCAGGGCTTTTGGCCTTTAGTTCAGAATATGCACTCTGTATAGTACCCGCTTTAACATCCTGACCATCTATAATCCTCCTTATCGTGCCTGGATGTCCTAAATCCCTCATGGATACCTCTTTCTTTTCAACAGCCACTTGGATCGCTTTTCTCATTTCCTCTATTTCCATATTACCTCCTTTGTTCTATTGTTGTTCTATTGTTCTATTGTTCTATTTGTTTTACAGTGTAACAAAAATTGTTCTACTGTGCAATATCTTTTTCTACAGATTTTATATAAAAAAAACAAGGAGATGTAGATCAAGCGACAGATTTTGTCCTTTGATATTTTTTTCTTTATTTTGTGGGGGATAGTTGTTATTATAGATGTGGTTAAGAACTGTTGGTTTCTATAAAATAGACAAAGCCAGGTGACGACGGCAAATCTTCCCTGGCTTATGTAAATTCATATAGACCCTACAGCAGTTAAAAGCAATAGAGGATGATTCTATTCTAAGGTATTTTCTCCTCTATTGCAAGAAAAATAGCTAGGAGAAATTCCATGAATACGAATAATGTTCTACCCCTAACAGAGAGAAGGGGTTGCAAAAATGTATAATCCTGATATGTTGAGAATCTTTGATGTCAATATTAGAGAATATATATCTTACAAGACTGGTGTCTCATACGAAAACAAAAGTGGGCGATACGAATGTCCGCTAT
>CALKWO010000364.1 GCA_938003875.1 uncultured bacterium | reverse complement strand
GAGTGGTCATCGCAATAGCTTTTGCCGTAAGCTTTAGGCTTATAGCAGTTTTGAACAGGACAAGAGTGGGTATTGCAATATCTTTTTGTAGTATCTTTAGAGTTAACGCAGATAGGACAGCCATGGATATGGCAATAGTTATTGCTTCGCTTACGGCTATAGCAGTTTTGAATAGTACAAGAGTGGTCATCGCAATAGCTTTTATTGCTTTGCTTAGGCTTATAGCAGTTTTGAACAGGACAAGAGTGGTAATCGCAATAGCTTTTATTGCTTTGTTTAGGTTTATAGCAGTTTTGAATAGGACAAGAGTGGTCATCGCAATAGCTTTTATTGCTTTGCTTAGGCTTATAGCAGTTTTGAATAGGACAAGAGTGGTCATCGCAATAGCTTTTATTGCTTTGTTTAGGCTTATAGCAGTTTTGAATAGGACAAGAGTGGTCATCGCAATAGCTTTTGCCGTAAGCTTTAGGCTTATAGCATTCTTTAGATGAACAGGCATCGGCATTTTTTTCAGTTCTTGACTGCGTTTCTGGAGTATTGTGGCGTTGACAGTTTTCACAATAACTAGTTTGTGTATTTACTCTACCATTATAACTACAATTTCTACATTTAAAGCGATGGAAATGGCAATATTTCGCACTCCTTGCAAAAAAGTTTGTTTCGTTTGTATGCTCATTTTGGACAACATTCTTGCCATCTTCATCATACAAAGCTGCCATTTTATAACATATTTGGCATTTTTGATTCTTTTTTTCAACATAATATTCTAATAAATAAGCTATATTGTAGTTTTTAAAACTATTGTTGATGCAATTACTACAATCTTGACATAAACTATCTTTTATTTTATTTCTGTTATTACATCTTTTGCATTCATATCTATGAATCTCACAATATTCAGCAGATTCTTCCTTGAAATTATATTCCTTTTTTGATGCATTATAGACAACATTATTCCCAAAACGGTTATATAAAGCTGATCTTCTGCAATTGTAATTTTTGTTGTAAGTGCATTGCCTATTTTCATTAACTATAAAAACATCAAATAGTTGTTTTATTTGTTCTTCTTTTATATCTTGATTGGAAATATTTATATTAAATCTCTCTTCATGGAGAGGAACACCCTTTTGAGTATATCTAATTATAATTTTATTATTTTGAATGATAATAAAAAAAATCCATGGATATTTCTCTTTATCTATTCTTTCTTTTATTGGTTTAGAAGGAAATTCCTCATCTACAGATACATTGTCTAGTATAAAAATAAATTTTGTTTCTTCTAATTCTTCTATATATTTTTGTAAATCGGCTATTTTTTTTATATCTTCTTTATACTTTGCTTCTAAAGGCCTATGGTCATTATTTATGTTGATCGTTATCTGTGTTTGTGAAAATTTTATTGTTCTTTGTATAGAATCCGATAAATCTACTAGCGTTCCATATTCTATGTATCGCCCTTGTGTAAGAAATTTTTCTATGTGTTGATGTATAGATTGCCCATAAATTAAATTTACTAAATACAAAAATAAAAAAAAGAAATATTTTTTGCTTAGCATACTTTACTTTCTGGATAAGTAATAATTAATTCTCAATATTATATGTTTTAAAAGGTTGTGTACTACTAGATTCATTCATTTGAATAAGAATTCTGTATATATTATTACCATTATTATCCTTCTCTTTTTTAATTTTTATTACAGGATATACTTTACAAGGAATAGAAGATAATCTATTTTTGAATACTGTTTCTTCTGCTGAGGAGAGTTCACATTTTAAATCAAAACCTTGGTATTTTCTTGCCAATTTTTCTAAATCTTCTTCCATTTTTCGGGGTATCTGAATGTTATTAGGGGAACTTGTATCTTGGGAAGGAGTGTTTTCCCGTTCTTTTTCCTCTTCTATCTTATTATTTGTTAGATTTATTGGATTTATTGTATTTATTGGTGAAACATTGGGTTTTGGTACGAAAGCAGTCTCCACTGTAAGCTCAGATTGAGAGTCCTGGCCAGATTTCTTGTCTTTCTCTGGTTTAGAATCATCTTGTTTTTCTTCACTCTTGTTATCTTGTTGTTGAATTTTTTCTGTTAATTTTTTTAGATATTTTTCTAACTGAACTATAATTTCAGAAGCATTATTGCCTATTTCTTTCGCTTTAATATCCAAATCAAGTATAATTTTGTCAATTTTATCGCTATTTTTGAAATTTCTATTCATTTTATATCTATCTATTATATCTTTTAGTTTTTTATATAATTCCTCTACGATATGACAATTGCCATTCTTTTCAATTAAATTTGGAAAATTTTCTTTTATATTTTTGGCTACTTCTTCATAACTTTTTAAAATATTAATATCATCTTTTAAGTCGGCCAGAATTTTTTGTTTTGAATCTTCTTGTGGATCGTTTTGTAAATTATATATTCTTTTCTCATACTGTTCTATACAAGCACTCCTAGAGGAAAAAGAGCTGCAAGAAAAGCTGAGCAATATTGCTATAATAAGCATGGACAAAATGATTGTTCTCACGATATTCTCCTAATTTAAGGGTGATAACATCCCATATATGCTTTGGGATAATAAGTTGCTATATTCTGTTAGATTTCTGTCTATTGCATTAGTTGCTCTTATCCAACAACCGTACATGGAATATATCCTCTCCAAGAGATACATAAAATCCTATCATGGTTTCGGACGATAGGCGAGCAAGCTCATAAACACGATTATTGCTTTCCGAATGATACACTTTTTTATAGTTTTCAGGATTTTCTATTTCTCTGGGATTGATAGTATTTAAAAACATTTCGAGCAATTGCAGTTTTACTCCTATTGGATTTTCAGATGGTTCATTCTCTGATTGGAACGAGATAGAGGTTGCTATCATTTGCTGCGCATAGCGGCGAACTAGATCTCCTGATGCTGTCAAGAGCATGTTAGGCGAAGAGAACCAGTCCAGCATAATGAATCTTTGATCGTTTTGAAACATATACAAACCAACGAGATTTTTGCCTATTTCGTTATTTATTGCTCTATACAAACCTGATTCAATTTCCGTCTGTTTGCTTACTAAACTTTGATTCTGAGGAAAATGAGACGAGCTTTGTCCTATAATTTCTCGCAATTTTTCTGGATCTATATAATAAGCAGAAGGTGCATCTTCTCCTCCCAAAGAGTCGATTTTCGCCACTAAAGTGGATTGCATATCCTCTATTTCCAAATTTTTATATTCAGAGGCGATTTGTCTGTAGTATGCTTCTGCTGATGGTAATCCTTGTGGATTTACGCGATATGTAGCGTAGCTATTCACCCCTTGTCCCGGCAATATAACAGAAAACCCGATTTTTTTGTCTTTAAAGCTATTGGCTATCTCTTTAAGCTTTTTTTGTTCTTCTTCGAATATACTGCGAGCCATCTTGGCACTCAGAATCCCTCGGCTAGAAACAAAGGGAAGAGCACTAGAAATAAGGATGACAGATCTCTGTATTTCTTGTTTGTACTGGTCTTTTTCCTCTCTTAATATTTCCTGAGCTTTTTGCATTGCTGCACAAGTGTTGGTAAAAGTGGGATTTTTGTATAACATCATGCCTGCATTTTCATCATAGTTCCATTCTTCTTGCGTTTTAGCCTGAATATCATGTATTTTTTGTGTATTAATTTTATTCGCATTGCTAATAGGTACCATTACTTCCACTTTGCTGGCAAAGGTAATTAGAGAAAAATAAATATTAGGGCTGTCCTGGTATTGTTGTAGAATGTTTTCTATCGAATTTTTGACCGTTTGTATAGCATTTTTCATACTCGGAGAAATGTCCACCAAAATACAAACATGAAGCATTCTTTTTAGCTTAGATGGCCATCCTCTTTGTTGGACACATGATAGAAGCTCTATCAACCTTGCTAAAGAAAGACGTCGGCGTTCTTCACTTTTTAGCTTGATGGGAATTATAGGACAAAATGGAGAATTGGCTGGGTCCAGAAAAAAATCTTGTAAAAAAATCAAGCTTTCTGCACTGTTTATTTCATAAGAATATCCATAAGGCACAAATAGCCATTTTTCTCTATCCTGATTTCTAAATATTACATTGTTCTCTACTAATTCTAGTTGTATTTTGTTTTGCTTTCGAGCTTCTTGAATATGCATGAAAGAAATATTGGATATCTGGGCATTTTGCTGGTATATAAAGTATACCTGGTAAGAGATTGATCCTTGGTTACCTCCTAGCTCTATTTGGGTTCCCCACTGAGGTCTATTTTGAAGAGATAAAACAGTTTTCCTGGGAAAATCTAAAGTGAAACTTTGTGAAAATCCTGTGAGAGAAAGACAAAATAGAAGGAAACCAAAAAAACGGGCTATCATCTTTGATCCTTTCCTAAAGTAAGAATATCATAGATTTATATTTTTTTCTGTTTAAGGAATGGAGATTGCTACTCGCACGCCAATATACTGGCTTGCATTTGCCCGAAAGGAATAAAGTCTAAAGGCGGATCTACAAGAATCAATATGGGGATGACAAGAATCAATATAAGTATAACAGCCTCCGCGAACCGTATAAACCAATCCATTGTTTTGGTACAAAGGATCTGTTACATTATCCCTATTCTCATATATATGAGAATTATAGTTGTCCATGCACCATTCATATACATTACCATGAAAATCATAACATCCCCATGCATTGCCATTAGGAAGACTTCCACAAACAACTGTTTTTTTATGATAGTTATAGCAGTTAGCTTGATTTGTAGTTATACTTTTTCCTAAATTGAAGGAGCTTGTTGTACCTGCCCTACAAGCATATTCCCATTCTGCCTCTGTTAAGAATCGAAGATTGTTTTTTTTCATGAACACATTGCAGTCATTCCATGATACACATTCTATTGGAGCATTGCTTCCTGGAGCGTTGAAATACGCAGGATTATTCCCCATCACCGCCTGCCACTGAGCCTGGGTCACTTCATATTTGCCTACATAGAAGGCTTTGCTGATGATGACGCTATGCCTTTTTTCATTATCAAGCCGACTTTGCTCAATATCAGGCGAACCCATCCAGAATCTCCCTGGCGGGATCAGGCGCATGGCTATTCCTGAAATGGTCTTCTCTACAGGGATACCTTTAGATTGAGCATAGCTATTTTGGTACAAACTTGCCAGGGTAATCTGCTTTTCTGCGGTTAGATTGCACCATGCCTGATCGCTCATATCCAAAATCCACGTTCCATTATGATAAAAATAGGGTAAAGGTAAAATTTCAACCTCTATCTTTAAACTCCCTGTACTACCCTGGCAGTTCAGGAGATACTCGCTAGATTTTTGGGTAGTTTTGATCTCGATAGAATCTTGCACTTTGTTGTAGCTATCTTCTAGCTTTGCCATTCCCACTAGCTTCAATCTGCCTTTTTCTTCTATTTCCAGAGACAAAGACTTTATCGAAAGCTGTACTACATCTGCAGAGCAGCTCCACTGCAAGTTTTGGATTTCCCCTTTCTTTAGTTCATAGGAAAATGTTTTTGTATCGCTATTTCTGTCTTCGCCATTCGCCCATCCATTTCCACAATCGTAGACACTGGCCGACAGGGTAAGAGTTACAGAATACACTGTGATCTCGTCAGGCGGGCTTGTTTTGATTTCTTCTTGGGTTTTTCTTGCTACAGGCGGAGAGGGAACAATAGCAGGAGGCGAAACAGGGGATTCTGGAATGGGATTCTGGATGATGCATTGCATTGCACTGGACTCATAGATTTTTTTATCTTCTTTTCTGCTGGCATAGGCCGGAATAGAATAGGTATCGTTAGCAAAGGTTGTTGTATCCAGAGTAGCCACCCATTCTTTATCTTTTTTTTGGGCATAAATATCCTTTCCCCGAATCCTAAGCCATACTTTTTCGGCGTCAGGAATAACCTGCATAGAGAATGATGCTGTACCCTTCAGATGCCAGCTATTTTCTTGCTCCTTTACTGTACCTTGTGTGTTGGATATTTCCACAGGCCTGGCTTTCACAGATAAAGGCCATAAAAAATAGAATTCATCGTCCAGCCTGTCTTTGCAGTCCATTCTTTGTGTTTCCGAAAGCTTTTTCCCAATTGCTTTCATCAATTTATTGACTGTCATGTCCTCTTTCACAAAATTGGCAAAGCTTTCCGCAAAGATTGTATGGTTGTAAGCTGCTTCTCCTGGGCTTGTTGTGTAGGCCACAAACATCCCTTGTATCTCTGGGGCCTGGATAGTTTCTCCCTGTTGCATTTCCCCAAACAAAGCATCTCCATTCTTCCGACATGCGTTTAAAATTACGATGTTCACCCTTTTGTCTATTGTATCCAGGTTTGACACAATATCCTCTGTTGCCAGAGAGTTTTCTTTTAGCAACGATTCTTTAAAGCATCTTCTTATCTCTCCTGCAATTTCCGCTTCCGAGGGCTTTATTTTTTTCTCTTTGAAACTCTTGATAGTATTTTGCCTTATCATGTTCACCAAGACTTTATTATTCAAATTTTTTTGCAATTTTCCCGACAAACTGTCTGGCATATCCAGAGGCAGAAGATACTGCTTAGAATCTACCTGAATCCCATGCCCTGCATAGTAGACCACAACCACTTTGGGATTTTTTTTTTCCATTTCCTGGATAAAATTTTCTACCTTGTCTTTCATCTCCTGGATTTTCATATCCTGCCCCAAAAAGATGCTAAAGCCTACGCTTTCCAGGGCTTTCTTCATAATCTCAATGTCTTTCGATACATTCTCCAGCCTGCCATGAGGGGATTGATAGTTTCCATTTCCCAGAATCAATGCCATTCTTTCCTGGGCATTCAGGAATATGGCAGCCAAAAACAACAAAAGTACTATTTTCTTTCTCATAACACATTTTCCTTACATTAGTCATTTACAAGTGTAAAGATTTTTCACAGCAGAGACGCAGAGGATGCAGAGAGGAATAAAAAATATAAAAATTTTTCTCTGCGTCCTCTGTATCTCTGCTGTGAATTTTTTTCTTTTTGATTACGGTTTATTCGCGTCAGGTAAAATCTTCCGATTCTTTTAGCGGGGATTGAAGACGCAGGGATTGCGCTGGCGGTGTTTTTTTGGCAGACAGGTCTTTTTCGGCGCAACCCTGTGGCTACAGGCGATTACGCCAGGCACTCATCCAATCTTTTCTCGAAGGTTTCTATATCTGGGGTGGTTCGGACATACTCAAAAATCTGGTTCAGCTTCTCCAGATCGCCTATTTGCTGAATCTGTTTCATTCTATGCAATCCTCTCGCTCCGAATCTCATTTCTAAAATGGACACTATTGCTTTGATTTCGCCTTCGATTCGGCCTTTTTTTGCTCCTTCTTTTTCTCCTTCTTCTCTGCCTTCTTCTCTGCCTTTTTTGTAGTAAGCCCCAAGCTCAATGCGATGGCCGAGGTCTTTGAAGGATTCTTCTACTATATTTTTTCTAAAGTCAGGGTTGCTCGACAGGCTTGCCAGGTTGGTCGTTGCTCTTTCCATAATTGCCCCCTTTCCTCTTACTGTATTATAGTCTTCTATTGTTTTCATTCCAAAAAACTCTTGCCATGATTTACGTCCGTCTTCTATTGCATAGTCTTTCGTGAATTCAAAAAAATGGATTTGTATATCATCGCTCATCACTTTCTTTTCGTCCTGATCGAATCTCAGTCTGGCGGAGCTGTAGCAGCTTTTCTGTTGTGTAAACGAAAATGGCATTATCCACAAGGAATATGTTGGCTTCACTTCTATTGGCGTAAAGCCTCTTTTCGCCTGCGAGGCATGTAGCTTACAGGTTTGTATCACCATCCTTGATGACAGGCCTTCCTGGTTTACCAACTGCATTTCTATATTGCATTGTTCTTTATTGTCCAGGATTACCATTATATCACAATAGAATATTTTGTCTCCCATAATGTTGCTTGCTGGTTCTGTGCTTGTTACCACCAGCTTTTCTACCTTCCTCTGTCCCTGGAATATTGTCCAGAAGATCAGGTCTTTTAGCAACACATAGTCTTCATCGTTCAGAAACACTCCCTTAAACACAGCATCGTAGCATGGATACAAAATCTGATTCGATAGGAAGCTTGCCAGTATCTGGTTCTCTGTGTAATGGAATCCTTCTCTCTCTTCTTCTTCCCATGCTTCTAGCAAAATTTCTTCTGCTTTTTCTCTTTGCTCTGCACCCAGTTCTTTCCATACTTTCTGGATGCATCCGTCCATGCTTTTCTTAAAATCTTCCAACCTTTTGGTATACTTATTGTGCATAGGTTTTCTTTTCCTTTTATATACGGGTCTATGGATTGAAGACGCAGGGATTGCGCTGGCGTTGGGATTTTTTGCAGACACGGCTTTTTCGGCGCAACCCTGCGGCTACAGGCGATTGCAAGACAAGATAACGGGCAAGACAATAGTGAATATTTTATATTTTTTTTTGTTATGGGGCACAAAAAAATCGCCGGTCGAAAACGCTTTGCGTTTTCGACCAAAAAACATTGCCAGGCTTATTTTACATCTCTTCGCTTTTTTACCGTCTCTTTGAAATAGAATTCGGATAGGTCCTGCTTTTTTATAGCATAGCTTTACCAAAAAACAAATCAAAATTTTTTTTATTTTTTTTGAAAACTCTGTTTTTCTTTTCCTACTCTGGCAAAGGGTAAAAGGGTAAAAGATAAAAGATTAAACTATATTAAGAAGTTTAATCTTTTTAACAAGTATAATCCCTATGGAATACAGAGGCAACGCAGACCAACGCGGTTGCGCTGGGAGTCAGGCACCCCCCCGGACCGGCGAGCAGACAGACAGAGGTAGCCAAAGCTGTTCCACGAGCCGCCGCGCAAAAGACAAGAAGAGCCATTCTGGTATTCTGGGTCTGAAATATTATCTCCTGAATATTCCTGGAATTTGTCCTGACACCACTCCCATACATTCCCATGAAAATCATAGCATCCCCACGCATTCGCATTGGGCAGGCTTCCGCAGACGACTGTCTTTCCTCTATACTTTCCTTTTGCCCCTCCTGCATAGGGATAATCTCCATAATAGTTCACCTGGTCTGTTGTCATGTTCTCTCCCAGATTAAAGGGGGTTGTTGTGCCTGCTCTGCACGCATACTCCCACTGCGCTTCTGTCAGTAGCTTAACCCCTGCGTTCTTACAGAATTCCTGGCAATCGTTCCAAGATACACACTCTACGGGCGCATTGCTTCCTGAATCTTGGAAATGCGCAGGATTCTTCCCCATCACCTTCTGCCACTGGGCCTGGGTCACTTCATATTTGCCTACGTAGAAGGCTTTGCTGATAATGACTCTATGCCTTTTTTCATACGAGCCTCTATCCTTTTCTCTATCAGGTGAACCCATCCAGAATCTCCCTGGCGGGATCAGGCGCATGGCTATTCCTGATATGGTCTTCTCTATCTCCATCCCCTTTGCCCTGGCGTAGCCTGCCTGGTAAGCTCTGGCGTACTCTACTTGTTTGGCAAATCCCTGGTTTACCCATCTGTCCGATGCCATGTCCAAAATCCATTCTCCGTTGTGGTTGTACTTGCAGCTTTCCCAAATTTCCTGGGGCAGACCGTATGTTTCTGGCTCCATGTCTGATTTGGGAATCAAGCAGAAATCCGACAGATTTTTTCCAAAAGAACCCGTACACGAGGGAATCTGTTCGCTGTTTGTCTCACGTTCTACTCCGTCTGTTATATTTGAGCTTATATCCAACAATTTCCCTGGCAGTTTTAAGTTTCTCAAAATGTGTTTGGTGAACATTCCATTTCTTTCGGTGCTATTGTCGCTTGCTTTATCTCCTGGTGCTGTTGCATATAGGATCAAAGAATTTTTTAGTCTTCCTGCTCCATGTATGATTTCCATTTTATTCGAATTTCTTGCTTGCTGCTCTCTGCATGTGTCTAAGAATAGAATATTCACAAAGGCTCTTTGGTTTCCTAAGTGTTGGAGTAAACCCTGCACAGAAATGCTTCTTCTCTTTAAAGTGTATTCTTTGGCATCATAGTCTATGGGAATAAGATAGTTGCTTCCGTCTTGTTCCATTCCATGACCAGCATAATAAAACAAGAAAACCGTTTTTTCTTCGACTTTTGTTATAAACTGGTCTATTACCTTACTCATATCATCATATCCTAAGTTTTTTCTTTGCATCACGCTAAATCCCATCTTCTCCAAAAGATTTGCCATATCTTCAGCATCGTTTTCTGGATTTTTCAGCTTGCTCATATATTGGTACCTCGCATTCCCTATTACCAGGGCTAACCTATTGAGATCAGGGGGAATGGGGACAATATTCTGGATTGTGCATTGCATTGGCCTGGATTCGTAGATTTTGTGATCTTCTTTTCTGCTGGCATAAGCTACGATTGTATAGGGATTGTCGGGGAAAGCCACTGTATCCAGTATAGCTTCCCATTTTGTATCTTTTTTTTCGGCAAAAATTTCTTTTCCCTGGATTGTAATCCATACTTCTTCTGGCTCAGGACTGACTTTCATAGAAAATGACACCTTCCCTCCCAGTTGCCATTGCTGTTTTCTATTTCCAGCTTGCTTCTCTACTGTGCTTTTTATTCCAGATATTTTCTCTGGCATAGCTTTTATACTCAAAGGAGGGAAAAAATAAAAGTCCCTGTTCAGCTTATTTGTGAAATCTATGTTTTGGGTTTTAGAAAGCCTCGTCCCGATTTCTCCCATCAATGTGGTGAGGTTCATGTCTTCTTTTACAAATTCAGCAAAGCTTTCTGCAAAGATCGTATGGTTATACGCTGCTTCCCCTGGGCTTGTTGTATAGGCTACAAACATTCCTTTTATTTCTGGGGCATGGATAGCTTCTCCTTTACCCATCTCCGCAAACAAAGCGTCTCCATTTTTTCGGCATGCGTTTAAAATTACGATGTTCACTCTTTGGTCTCGCGTGTCCAAATGCTTAATGATGTAATCCGTTGGCAGCGAACTTTTTGTTAACAAAAGCTCTTTAAAGCGTCTTCTCACCTCTACTGCCATTTCTTCTTCAGAAGGCCGTATTGGTCTATCTCTCATCGGTTGCTTTATGAACTCTATATAGTCTTTATTCTCTAAGCTCTTTTCAAAATCCTTCGCCAAACTGTCTGGCATATCCAGAGGCAGGAGATACTGCTTAGAATCTACCTGAATCCCATGCCCTGCATAGTAGACCAATACCACTTTGGGATTTCTTTTTTTCATTTCCTGGATAAAATTTTCTACCTTGTCCTTCATCTCCTGGATTTTCATATCCTGCCCCAAAAAGATGCTAAAGCCTACGCTTTCCAGGGCTTTCTTCATAATCTCAATGTCTTTCGATACATTCTCCAGCCTGCCATGAGGGGATTGATAGTTTCCATTTCCCAGAATCAATGCCATTCTTTCCTGGGCATTCAGGAATATGGCAGCCAAAAACAACAAAAGTACTATTTTCTTTCTCATAACATATTTCCCTTACATTAGTCACTTACAAATTAGCCTCTTTCGGAGGCAATCTTTGACGTGCGTAAGCTATAATCTTATCGTAATCGTTATCGTCATACAGATAATGTTTTCGGGAGTTTCTTTAAAATCTGTTCGCTCCAGTCTACGAATTTGAGCGACTCCTGGTAGACTCTCAATTTTTCATGATCAAAATAAGGTTCCAGGAATAGTATCCTTTCGATAACGATAATGATAACGATAACGAATCGATTACGATGATAATTGCTTCGCTGAGTATAGCAAATAGCTTGGACACATGTAAACAAATCAGAAATTCTCATGTTGATGCAACGATTTTTTTTAATAGCCAATAGTCATGTAGTATAACCCCATACGCTCTTTGTCCATTTTTCCGATACGTTCTGGGCGGGGTTTGCATCGGGTGTGGAGAGTTCCAGGATGCTTTTTTCTGCTGTTTCCCAGGGCAAGGTTTTGATATAGTGAAGCTCGTCTATTTTTCCTGTTACCAGGAAATCCTGGGATAGTGTATAGGGCAGATCGTATCCTTGAAGCGGGTTCTTTTCAAAGAAGTAGGCGACTAGCCATTCTTTGCCTCTTGGTGGATGAATCTGGATTTCCCATTTCGCATTGCTAGAAGGCAC
>CALKWO010000363.1 GCA_938003875.1 uncultured bacterium | reverse complement strand
ACGCTTCATCCATAATTCCGAAAACTTCAATTTTTAAGTGCGGAATGTAGGATCTATATTTTTTTCCTGGAGAACAGGCTTGCCTGGTTTTTCCAGGGAAACAAGGCAAAGTTTGTTTCCTCGTATTTTTTTATCATTGGCAAGCTTTTGCCTCATGTCGTGGGTCCATTTTTGATGAAGAACTTCCTGATGCTCTTTCCCTACTATTTGAAGGAAGAAATTCAAAGTTGCCTGAATATCAGCGTCTGGATTGTCTTTAAGAATCTGATAGATTCCCAGGGCAACGGCTTTACCATGAGAGAGAGAAAAGGTAGTTTCATAAACATGGCCTAGAGTATGGCCTAGATTCAAGAACATTCGTTCCTTCTTTTCCTGGGGATCTTTTCTTACAAAAAACATTTTGTCCTGTATGCTTTGGGCGACAAATTCGATAAGATCCTTGCAGGATGGTTTCACGATAAGATTCTGGCATCTTTGCAATTGTAGTCTTAGTATATCTCTGTCTTCATGAACGAGCATAGCTGCTTTCAGCCCTTCCACAAGGCCATCCTGGAAAAAAGGAATGCTGCTGGAAAGAGTAACCAGGGGATCTACTAAAACCTGGGAGGGCATAAAAAAAGTCCCTGCTGCATTTTTTATCCCATGTATGTTGATAGCATTTTTCCCACCAATAGCAGCGTCCACCTGAGCCAGAAGAGTTGTAGGGTACAACTCAAGGTGTGTACCTCTCTTATAGGTAGAAGCGGCGAATCCTGCTATATCTGTAAGGCTACCTCCTCCCAAAGCCAGAATTTTTTGAGATCGGGAATGCTGTTTTTGTAATAAAAACTGCCATGTTTCGCAAAGGAATTCATTTTCCTTGCAGGATTCTCCATCAGGCAAAATCTTGATTGCAAGAGAAGTGGAAAAAAAATTTTGATAGAAACGATATACAGACTGGGATGTAAGGATCATGCTATCTAAAGGTTGAGAACCAAGGTGAGAAAAAAGATGAGAAGGCGAGAGTACAATATTGTCTTCAATAGAAAGTGAATCAAATCTCAAAGAAAACTCTGTCTGACCAAGCGCATATAGAAGAAAAGTAAGATTTTGCCACGCGGAAAGCTCTGGCTTGGGTCGGAAAGAAGGGAAAACTTCATACCATTCTTTCCGTTGACCATAGATTCTAGTCAAAGTTTCTGCTATTTCTCCTTGCAGCAGAGGCCTTTGGTTTCTTTCTTTTTCCAGCCTTTCGGCCAATATATCCATTGGCACGTCCAAAAACAGACAAGGCATTTTTCTCAGGCAGTCCCTGTTTTGAGGCAGACAAACCACACCTCCTCCTGTTGCTACGATTTTGGGCATGGGATCGCTAGCAAGCTCAGCCAAAAGCTCACTCTCTTTTTGTCTGAAAAAAGCTTCCCCCTCTTCTCGAAAAATCTGGGCGATGCTTTTGTCTGTACGATTTTCTATCTGCCTATCCATATCGATGAAAGGCATATCCAGAAATTGGGCCAGGGCTTTCCCTAATGTGCTTTTGCCGCTTCCCATCATGCCTAAAAGGAATAAGCTTTTCATTTGTTTTTTTCTTTTTGGTAGTACAGCAAAACTCGTTTGACAAAAATACGGGTTTGAGGAGAAGCTTTGGCTTCCAATATCTGCATAGTGGAAGCTTCCTGATGTTGGGAAAGCCATTCTGCAACACGAAAAGGCCCAGTATTATAGCCTGCCAGCACGGCCACAAGATCTCCCTGAAATTTTCTCAAAAGCTGATACAGATAGTAGCATCCCAAACGTATATTGATTTCAGGTAACAAAAGAGAGTCTGGCTCTAAAACCATATTTAGCTCTTTTGCCATTTGCTTAGCCGTATCTGGCATCAATTGCATCATGCCTCTTGCTCCTTTTCTGGAGATCGCTTTTTCAAAACCTGAAGATTCTATAAGGGTAATGGCTTTAACCAAATCGCTATCCAGAGCAAAAGCCTTTGCCTCTCGTTCTATAATTTGCTCTATTTTCTTGCTAATTTCAGGTTTATAAAAATTCCCGATCATCATTCCCGAAAAAAAGCATAAAAAATAGATAAAAAAAAGCCCCTTTTTTTTCATAACTTTTATTGGAATAATAATATTTACAGCGCATCTCGGATGTATTGCATACATTAAAAAGAACCACAGATAGACACAGATAAACACAAATAAAAAAATTACCACGAAGAACATTAAGAATGCGAAGAACACAAAGATCACGAAGTTTAAAAATTATCTGCGTTCATCTGTGTTCATCTGTGGTTTAAATCGCATATTATTTGACTCTGTATGCAACGCAAGTGAGAAGTGCTGTAAGCATTTAGATGTAAGTATATTGTAGCTGCATCAAGAATTGTAGCCGCAGGGTTGCGCCGAAAAAGCCGTGTCTTCTCAAAAGACTAACACCAGCGCAATCCCTGCGTCTTGCCTCCATGTCAGAAATCAGAATGATTTCTCTTGCTATTTTTCTATCTCTCTGGCAGTGGATGTTTTGTGACGTTTCATCGCTTCATTTTTTTGTCTATGTTTTTCTCGTAAAGAAGGGAAAACAGAGGCTTTTGTCTTGTAGTTCTGGACGGATTCACCAGCAGGAGCAATCTGATCCAGAGAGAAAAGTTCCATTCTAAGATCGAATGGGCCATCCTGGGTAATGTGTTCGCAGTCAAAAACGAGAGTATACGAAGTAATGCATATCGTATCTAAGGTTTTTGTTTCACAGGCCCATACCATGGGCTGATCTCCAGCATACAAGATGCCTGTTAAGCGATATTTCCCTGCCTGGTTTATAGACACTGGCACTGTAATCTGGAATTTGCTGGATTTGCTGTCTTTATCCCACAAACAGGATTCTTTCTCAGGAACTCCGATGATGCCAGAAAGTGCAGTGTGGCGGAAATAGAAGGATGTATTGCGTTGGAATGTATTTCCATTGCTATTTTGTCCATGCGCTGAGAATCGGATAAACCAGGAGCCTGGTTTTGAAGCAATCTCGTCTCCTACGATTTTAGAAACGCTATAGATACCATTGCCCTCTCTATCCTGCAAGGTGAGAGTAGAGCATTTTTCTCCCTTTTCATCGTATATTGTCGCTACTACCTGGGCATTCAGGATAGGATTGCCCGCTTCACGAAGTTCTGCAAAGAAAGTCACTGGTGTATGCGTAAAGGCATAAATCTGGGATGGATAAGCCGTGAGAGTAAGATCACTATTGGTATTCACCACAACAGCATAGGCCTGGGTAGTATTTCTTGCACTGGGAGATAAGGACAGAGGATACATGCCTGGTTTTGGAGATTCTATGATTAATGCCTTTCCATTCATTGGCAAATCAATATCCACGGGAAATTCCAGTGTGCCTTTGTCTTTTACTACCATATCAGGGGTTCTTTGTGTATCCAGAGAGATCTGGAAATCCATTCCTCTTTCTGACTTGTGCAAAGGCCATACTGCAACATACGCATGGTCGCTTTTTTCCAGAGATAAAGATATTTGTTCTGTAGCTTTTTCTGGGGTCACGACTACAAATTGAATATAACGAGTAGACACAGAGCGATACGCATTATTGTTGCGATTGTTGTCTGGGATCATGGCACCACTTCGGTTTGTTTCTGCCAGATTCTCTCCTGAGTCTGCTGTCCATCTTCCCGCAAGATCTTTGCCTACAGCATCGCCGATTTTACGATAGTCATTGCGGCGACTATGGTGATGGTTCGCTTCTGTCCTGAACCATTTGCTTCCGACAGCCTGTGATGAATATTCAGAAACGCATCCATCATCTTCGCCAGGCATTCCTACTATACCAGACAGAATCGCAAGCCCATTGTCTTCCAGGCAAAAATCATTCCATAGACCATACCCTGAAACCCAGTGGAATGGCTTTGGCAGAGCGGGCCGACCTGGTGTTCCAAACAGACTGGTATTATTGAATTCCGCCATTTTACTGGTAGTGCAGTTGATTGTAGCTCCGTTTTTCTGACCAACAAGATCAACCAGCCAGGATGTGAGCCATGAGCCAGAAAGTTCGCCTGCCATATCGGCAGCCTCAGATCCTTTAGCAGGTGCTGCAATGGTATTCACCCATCTGAGCTTTTTGATGATAGTGGGATAGCGAGGATTATAGTCTGGATTAGAACAAATCCACCTCATGACAATCCCTCCAAAAGAATGGGTAACAACCACCAGGTCATCAATTTTCTTTTGGTTGATGAAGTCATACAATTGCGATGCTACCTGGTCGGCAGCCTGCCACATCCATTGTGTTCCATCATAATGAGCAACGAGATAAGGATAGGCATTGTTGGCACTACAGGCACGAATCATATCGTTCGTCCAGTATGCAATTGCTGTCTGAGCATTGCTCAAATCAGCACTGCCTTTGCCATGCACCAGAGCGATCCCTGTAACTGCCCATGCTGGCAAAGAAAAAAGCAAACTAAGAAATAAAACGCATACTATAAGTTTTTTTAAGGAACAATACATAAAATGCTCCTGATCTAAAAAGGTTAGGAAGGAAAATGATTTTAACTGATTTCCATTTTGTCTAATTCTTGTTTTTGTTGTTCAATTTTTTTTCTGGTCAGGCCACCAGAATGCTCTATTTCCGTACGAGCATTTTGGCCTGTCTGTTTGTCGCAGGCATGGACTTCGATGCGTCCATTTTCATTGTATTGGAACGTTACTTCAATGGGAGCACCTGCAGGTCTTGGGGGAAGCTCGGAAATAACACAATCCCCAATCATGATGCATTCATCGGGCGATTCGCTTTCGCCTTCTACTACCTGGACATGGACTCTTGTCTGCCCATCGGCTTCTGTTCCAAAGATTTCGGTTTTGCTGGCTGGAACAGGAGACTGGGCTGGAATCAAAATACAATTTTTCTTTACTCCTCGATCCCTGGCGATGATTCCCAGGCTATGGGCCGTGACATTCGTGATTTTCAAGCCACATAGCATTTCCTGAACTTCTTCTGGGATATAGTGTATGCTCAGATCTTCTGAAGAAGATTTTTGCAATTTTAAATTGGCAGCATAGAGAGCAGCACCAAGGGCTACACATTCGTCAGGATTGATAGAGCAATCGGGTTCTTTTTGGAAAAATTGGGTAACGCTCTGTTTGATCTGGGGCATTCTTGTGCTGCCCCCAACCAGGAGTATGGTATCGATTTCTTCTTTTTTCAGCTTTGCTTTTTCCAGAACTATAGGGAGATAGGTTTCTGTTTGGGCAAGAAGGGCTTTGGTTATATCCTCAAACTGTTCTCGTGTGAGTTCTACTTTCTGGCTTTGTCCCTGGCACTGGCATACAATTCTGGTTTTGGGTTTCGTAGACAAAGTGATTTTAGCCATTTCTGCCGAATCTCGCAAAGCCTGGTAGGCATCCAGATCATCTCTTGGGTCAATGCCATGTTCCTGCTGGAAAGAAGAGGCCACAAAGTTTATGATTTCATCGTCCCAGTCTTTTCCGCCAAGCTGAACTTCTCCATCGGTGGCAAGTACCCGAATTGCTCTATTTTCGATGGCAAGAATGGAAACATCGAAGGTACCTCCCCCTAAATCATAAACCAGAACTTTCTGATTTTTGTCTAGTTTGTCCAAAGCATAGGCGATAGCTGCTGCTGTTGGTTCATTTAAAATGCCTAGTACCTTGATCCCTGCAATCTCTCCAGCATCCTGGGTTGCCTTGCGTTCGCTATCCCTGAAATACGCTGGCACGGTAATCACCGCTTCTTCTATTTCTTTATTCAGTGTCTTCTGGGCATCCTGGATCACTCTTTTTAGGATCAGAGCAGAGATGCTTTCAGGGGTATATTTTTTATCGAAAAAATTTCTTTCCCAATCTCTGGTACCCATATCTCTCTTTATAAATTGCACGACATGCTCTGGATCGGCAACAGCATTGGCTTTTGCAATCTTGCCTACAATCACTTCGTTTTCATCAAAAAGCACAACGCTAGGCGTGATTCTCTCATTATCACTATTTGGTATGACCGTTGCTTTTCCATGTTCATCCAAATAGGCAATTGCAGAAAAAGTGGTTCCTAAATCAATGCCTGCTATTATCTTGTTTTCACTCATTCTTGATTCCTTAAAGTTTCTTCATGAGAAGCCTGGTATTTTTTTGCTACAACATCCTGAGGCCTGAAGATTCTTTCACCTCGCCAGAAACCTTCTCGTATCACTTCCACAATATCTCCCTCTTCAGAAGGCGAAGTCGTTGGTATGGTTTTGACTGCCCTCTGGGTTTTACGATCCAGCTTTCCATTTTCAGAGGCTAAAACAGGCTCTACATTCCTCCGATAGAGGATTTCCAGAATTTCTTCCTTGATAAACTCCATTGACTTTTGTGCTTTTATGTCTTCCAAAGACTTATGAAAGCGAATCACATTATCATGCAAAAGAACAAGATCCGTTAAAACAGGCCTCATAGCTTCAAACAGAAAATCTTCTTTGTATTGCTTCATTTCTTCATAGAGCTTGTCAAAAGCCTCTTTCATGTTTGCATCTCTGGAGATTTTCTGTTGGAATTGGGTTTCCAGTGTTTCCAACTTCTGGCTTGTTTCTTTTGTAAAACGATCCCAATCCTCACAGATTTTTTCCACGCCAACTTTATTTTCTTCTTCAGACATAACTACTCTTTTTCAGGTTTTTCTCTCGGAAAGAGAAGGCCAATAGGATAAAAAGGGGTTCCCAACACAATGCCCAGGGAATGGCTTGATACATTTATTGGAGCTAAAATAAAAGAGCTTCTCTCTTTTTGGCTTTTTTCTATATCCTCTTCTCTATCAGGATACAACAAGTAGCCTGCTGGTGCTGTGATGAGGAGAAAAGGCACACCTGCGATTCCGCCTGCAAGGTTGCCTAATAAAGTAGGAATTTCACACGCCAGAGAAGTGTCAATCAAGGTATCATGGTATTCTTTTGCTGTCTGGCAACCTGAAAGAAGAGAAAATAAAGCTATTGCTACAATAAAAAGCTTCTTGGTATACATTTTTCTGCTCATCCCTTAAAACGAGAAGAAATTCCCAATAATTTTTGTCCACATCCATAGAAAACAAGAGCACTATTTTCCTGGAATTCCTTTTTGGTATCCTGGATGGCTTCAAAGAATCTCTTGCCTTTTAGAAGATTACAATACAACCGAGAAGCTGCCTGCCAGGAAAAAGAAGCTCTCATAGTTCCAAAAACGTAAGGTATCTGCAACAGATATAATTGAGAAATAAAACTACCATGATATAGTTCGCTATCTGTAGTCCTATGATGGAAGAGAACTTTGGGCAAACGCTGTGCATTTTCCAGAAAGCGTAGCTTCAAAATTTTCTTATCATCTAGTTTCCATCCACTGTCGAGAGGAGATTCCTTATTATAAGCAATGGGAAGCATAATATGGGCAATATCGCTTTGGGATATTCTTTGGAGAATGTCATAAGAATTTTCGAGGCAATGCGCTGTTTTGATTTTAATCCAGGGAAATTCTTCCTGCAACTGGTTTTCCAGAGAATCTCGATTTTGCAGTTCTTCTGGCCTGCTACCAGAAATGAGGAATATTCTAGGAGAATCTATCTTTTCTTCTGCAAAAGAACATAGAGAATCAGGGAATACTTTTCGTTCAATGAAGGTCTTTTGGTTCAGGAACGATTTCCCGTCATGTGCCATCTCCCAAGGCAAAGAATGAAGTCTTTCATCCAGATTTAAAACAAGATGACTCATATCATCCTTCTCGAAAATTTTTTGTATTTTTACTGGATAAAAAGTTTTATAGAATTCCTGTCCTGTTTCCGCTAAATCTTTTTCCTCCGCATGAGTTAGCATCTTTTGCAAAATTTTTTGTGCAATATCTTCTTTCCATGCAATGCGAATAGAGGCTTCTCCCTGAAAATGGAACAACAGGGAATTGTCCATCTTCACAATATCCAATATTTTTGCTTTTTGGCTCAGGGTATTAGGGCTGAGATACGTAAAGAGAATTTCCTCTAGTTTGTTGCTGATCCTGTCCCAGTTATTTTCCTGGCGTTTTAGAATCTCGCAAATGACCTGCCATACTGGAGCGGAAATTTTGTTAATGAGTTTTTGTAATTCTTCACGGTCTAATGTTCCAATGGGCGTATAAGGAAGAGAATGTCCAGTCGCCAGATGGAAAAGCAGTAATCCATAGGAATAAAAATCGGCAGCTTCACCCAGGATGTCTTCATAAACCACAGAAGGAATCAAGGCAAAAACAGGCAATTGATCTTTTCTATAAAAAATATTTTCACTGGCAAGGTCGAAGCCACTTATGCCCGATTCGTGTAAAATTTTTAATACATCTGCCAGGAGTATAGCGATTTCGAGAAGCTTGATTTCTGCCAATGGCAAAGAAGGAAGGCTTTCGCCAGGATCAGGGAAAACCCTGTAGATTCTTTCTTCCTGTTCCCCTTGTGTTTTAGGCAGCAGAATATGAGGATGCAAAGGCAAAATATCTGGTACCAGCATAGGTTCCTTGCTATATTGCAGAAAAATTTTGTCCTGCTCTTTGCCTATAGAACATTGCAAAAGAAGACAGGTGGAGCTTTCGCCTTTCTTTTTTATGATTTTATAGCCGCCAATGTCCTGCGAAGTGAGTTTGGCGGACCGCCTGCGTAAAACCGAAGGAAGATTTTGTTGTAGCAAAGACCAGGATTCTGGGTCCAGGAAATTCTCGAACTTTTTTTCCTCTTTAGCTTCGATCTTCTCGGAAGCAAAAATTTTCTCTTCTGGAATTTTTAAGGCAGAAGGTGTTTCTTGTTTTGGTTTTATAGGCTTTAAGCGATCTGTCTTTAGTGCATCACCCAGTAAATCTGTCAGAGAAATCCCTATAACTGTTTCCATACCTCCCACTTCCATGCCACTCGACATGGGGGAATCTAAAGTAGGCCAGATATTGGCTTCTTCTGTAGGAGGCTCTTCTTTATCAGAAATTTCCAGAGAAGGTAAAGCAGAAAAATCCAGGCTACCTGCACTGGAAATATTGTCGTCCTCATCTTCTGTGATGCTGACCTTTATTTTACTTTCTCCTGCCTGGAAATGGCTTCCATCCTTAAGCTCAGTAGGTAAAGTGATCATCTTATCCTGATAGAAGGTTCCATTGCTGCTTTGCATGTCCTCTAAAACAAAAAGACCATTTTTTTCATAGACCTTGCAATGAAAACGAGAAGATTTGATATCTTGTGGAATAGAAAGATTGCATTTGCTGTGTCTGCCTATGGTGATTTCTTTTTCTCCTGGACGCAATGTAGCACTTCCCTTGCATGGCCCCGCAACAATGCTAAGATGCAGGATAGAGGCTGCCTTTGGCTGGCTTTTTCTGAAATTTTGCATTGCATCCTCTTGGCTTTCATAGTAAGACAAAGGGGGAGCAAAAAAATTCTTTTCTATCAAAACAGGAATCGCGCAAAGGCTTAGCTCTCTTGCCTGGTCGCTAAATAAAACTGCTGTCTTTTGCAAAAGAAGCATACATTCTTTTTCTATATATTGTATTTGTGAACATTCTAATAATATAAATTCTGGCAAAGCATGCTTTAGAAAATTTTTTAAGATAGACTCTAATTTTAGCCAATTTTTTTGAGACAGATTGCCTTGCATATGAAGGATAGTGATCTCTTGGCAGTTTTCTTCACGGATACTTAAGTCATTCATAAAGACCCCATTATTGAATTGTTTCTAACTGGATTTTTTCCAAATCAGCAGATTGTAATAGCGATTTTATTCCTGAATTTTTAGCGAGTTCCTTAGCCGTATTTTTTCTAAGGATTTCACAAATTTCTAAAACAGTTATTTGAGGCAGCAGCTTCAATTTTTGAAGCTCTGGGTCGTTGTCCCAAAATTTTTTTGCTTCCTTGTTCTCCAAAAAATCCTGATAGATTCTTTTTGCCTCTTTAGACTTGATAAGCTTCTGCAGAGAAGCAGGATCATGAGATATCCATAACAAAAATTTTATGCTTTTTTCCTGCAATTCCTGATTATCAGGAAAAAGCTCCAATGCAATGTCTTTCATGCGAACCTTAACATGCATTCTGCTGGTTTTTTTCGCTAGCTCCATTTTAGCTAAATTATCTAAAATATGGTAGCGATTTTCTAAAATATTGCAAAGATAAGCCCCATAAGATGCCTGATATTGTCTTTCCCAGTCTATGTCTCTGCTAGAAAAGCCTGTAATATCAACCACAGAGATCAAAACATAGGCAACAATCAAAGCCTTTAGGATTCCCACAATAAAACCCAAAAAATGATTAAAAATTTTCAGACTAAATGCCTTTTCTACTTTTTTTTGCATATAATAGCTTAGCAAAAAGCAAACAATCCAGCAGATAGCCAAAAGAAAAATAAAGCATGATACTTCTGTCCAAAGTGCATTTTGAATTCCTAGCGCATTATTGATTTGATTTGCTAAAAAACGATAGCAAAAAATAGCAATCAACAAAGAAGCCAATGCTCCAAAAAAACCAAAGAATTCTTTCACCCCACCTCTTATGAAACCAATGCTTGCAAGTAAAATAATAATAAAAAAGATTAAACCATCAAAGTAGGAAATCCATTTTACCGAGGACAACCATAATAAAGCAAAAGCAGAACAAGCAAGGCTTAAAGAGAATGCAGTTGGATGGTTTTTTTTTATTTTGGAAGTTTTCTCTTTTTCTGACTCCATATCTCTTTACTCCTGTTTTTTAATTTTTTTACTTTTCAGAAAATGATGATAGCTTTGGGCAAAGCGATGAGCTTCATCCCTTATATGGCATAAAAGATGGTGTACAATCGAAAATTCGGACAATGCAAGAGGGGAATCTTGCCCAGGAATATAAATTTCCTCATTTTGTTTTGCTAGAGATAGTAGTGCTCCAAGCTGGATATTCATATCTTTCAAGGCCTTTTGTACTGTATGTAACTGCCCTTTGCCTCCATCAACTAAAAGTATATCAGGTAAAACTTTTTTTTTCTCGTTACCAGAGAATCTTCTATATACCAATTCCTTTAGCATAGCATAATCATCGGTAGTTTGTAAAGACTGAATTTTATAGCGGCGATATCCTTCTTTTGCAGGGATTCCATCAATAAAAGTGACAAGGCTTCCTACCGCTTCTTTACCAGCATGATGTGCTATGTCTATGCCTTCAATGATTCTGGGGACATATCCCATGTTCAGGATTTCTTTTAATTTTTTCAGGCTTTCCTGCGGAGGGACAGGAAAGAAGCTATCAGGAATATCTTCAGGAACCGTGGCCTTTTTATCCAGATTTTTCAGAGATTTTACCTGGTCTCTCAGTTTTGCTGCCTTTTCAAAATCCAGAATTTCGGAAGCACATTGCATTTCTTTTTCCAGCTTTGCCAAGAGATGATTTGCATTGCCTTCTAAAAATTTTCTTAAAGAAGCTATATCGGCAAGATATTCTTTATGGCTGATTTTTTCAGCACAAGGTGCGCTACAATATTTTACCGAAAAAAGCAGACAAGGTCGAAATTTTTTTTTGCTTTCTTTTTTTAGATTCAGATGGCATGTCCTGAACCTAAATGTTTTTTGTAAAATTTTGAAGGACTTTTTCAGGCTGAGGGCATCTATAAAAGGGCCATAGAAATCAAGGTCTTCTTGCGACGTATATTCTCCTTCCCTGCCAATAAAGCACCGAGGATAGTCTTCTTTGGTTATCACAAAATAAGGATAGCTTTTGCTGTCTTTTTGCCTTGTGTTATATTTGGGCTGCAATTCCCTTATGAACCTGGCCTCCAGTACCAAAGCCTCGATTTCCGAGCGCGTCTCTAAAAATTCGATGTTTTCTACCTGGCATACCATCTTTGCAATTTTGGGAATATGCTCTATAGAAGTCTGAAAATAGCTTCTGACCCTATTTTTTAAACTTTTTGCCTTGCCTATATAAAGAACATGATTTTCTTGGTTCTTCATAATATAAACCCCTGGAGCATCAGGGATCTTTTGTATTATATCATAAAGAGGAGGGAAACTATTTTTTTCCATATTTCTGTCATATTTTTTCAATATGTAAATTTTACTTCTGTGTATCCCTAAATTAAAGGGAAATCACAAAAATTTC
>CALKWO010000362.1 GCA_938003875.1 uncultured bacterium | reverse complement strand
TTTTTTTTTTTACATTGTGCCTCTTTTGTGATAAGATAAAGAAAATTTATTTTTCGCATAGAATGAAGGGGAAAAAATGGCAATACAGACTAAAATTTGGAAATGGTATGCAAGGCATAAAAATGCAATAAATGCTATTATGGAAATGACTTGCGATATGATACCTGGAGGAAGAGTATTGGTGGGAACACTACGACTTGCTAACAACTGGATTGCCGATCAGCGAGAAGGAAAGCAGGAAGAACAAATCCAAGAGGTCGAACGATGGCTCAGCGATATCAAACCTGTGATGTCTGATATTGTAGAAGAAATTGAAGAACTGCAAAGTGTGCAAAAGGCAACGACAGAAGAAGAAATCATCAGAGCAATTAAAGAGAGTACAATTCAAGCCGAAGTAAAGCTAATTTTACCTCAAATCACCCAGACCATATCCCGATCCATATCGCATCTTTCAGAGAGACAAATATTGAATAATCGCTACATTTTGGAAAAGAAGATAGGAAAAGGAGGTCAGGGCGAGGTATATCTTGCCAGGCATATAGTGGCGGATATTCCTGTTGCAGTGAAGCTCTTGCCTTTGGAATTGACAGACGATACCATTGCTGTTGCGCGTTTGCGCAAAGAATACAACCGCCTGGTGCAACATCTGACACATGAGAATATAGTCCAATACAGGGATTTAGACCAGGACCAGCGCAGTGGACGTTTTTTTATCGTTATGGATTATGTCCAGGGATGCAATCTACGCCATGTCTTGCTGGAAAAAAATAAAACCGATCTGAAAGAAACGATGGAAATTCTTCAGCCTGTATCTGCTGCCTTAGATTTTGCTCATGAAAATAAAATCGTACATTGCGATCTAAAACCTGAGAACATATTGATTCGGGAAGATCAAAAAGTTCTTTTGACAGATTTTGGATTGGCTCATGAAATTCAGAGCAGCCTTTCTCGCCGTCCAGGCACAACAGGAAATATTTGTGGTACTTTGCCTTATATGTCCCCAGAGCAATATCTAGGGAGGCCTTTGGACGGTTCCTGTGATATATGGGCATTGGGAGTGATATTCTATGAAATGCTGGCAGGATATCATCCTTTTCAGGGAACACATTTTGAACACTATATGCGTTTAGTATGCGATGTGGAACCAGAATCTCTATCGTTTTTAGACCATGAACAGTGGAAAGTTCTATCGCAGATGCTGGATAAAAAGAGGCAACATCGTCCTTTATCCGCTCAACAAGCCTTACAACAAATAGTTGCATCGTCTTCTCTTCAGGATGGTATATCAATAAAGATAGAACTTCCTGTAGAAGAAAAGGTTACAGAAGAAATCCCTAAAACGAGTATACAAAATGATGATTCTTTGCTTGTCACAAGAAAAAAAATAACACCCTCCAGCCATCTTGATTTTGAAGATATGCTCATAACAAAAGATGCCATCCAGATAGAGCAAGAATTTCAGGAGATTTCTCCTTTTGCTTCTATCGCTACAGGGATTCCTGGGTTTCTTTTCCTTCGTACTAAAGAATACAACTCGGATTCCGATTGCTATACTCTGGAAGAGTACCTTCATGAACGTACAGGGATCGAATTTGTATTGCTTCCAGGCAATAGTTTCTATATGGGGGCTTCTCTTTCGGAAGAGAGTAGAAATCATGATGAAAACCAGCATAAGGTGGTTTTATCGTCCTATTTGATAGCAAAGACACTCTGTACTCAAAACCAGTGGCAAAAAATCACAGGTAAAAAACCTTCCCACTTTGTGGGAGAAGAAAAGCCAGTAGAAAGCATTTCCTGGATGCAATGCCAGTCCTTTTGCCATGAAACAGGGCTACGCCTTCCCACAGAAGCTCAATGGGAATATGCCTGCCGATCAGGGAGCGAATCTGCCTATTGCTTTGGAAAAGATGTATCCTTGTTGCAGGATTATGCCTGGTATCTGGAAAATTCGCAAAGCCAGACCCAGGATGTAGCAAAGAAAAAGCCCAATTTTTTTGGTCTTTATGATATGCATGGCAATGTCTGGGAATGGTGCGCCGATTCCTGCGACTGGGATTTAAAGAAAGGAGTCATTACAGATTCTTACCAGGAATCTAGGAAAGACCCTCTATCGACTTATGGCGCACATCGTATTTTTCGCGGAGGAAGCTGGGATAGTGCTGCAAGCTATTGCAGATGTGCTTTTCGAGGTAGCTTTCTGGCGGAAAAATCCGACTATAGCTTGGGCGTTCGATTTGCAATGCCCTTGATGTAGATTGGTTATCTTAAAAATTAAAATTTTCTATAAAATCAATACAAAAATAATATGCAAAAGTCTTTTTTTCATAAATATTTACTAGAGTTTAGAAATCTTTGGTTTTGTCTGTTTTTTTTAGTTCAGGCCTCCATTTCTTATTATGCTGCTTTTTTATTGAGATTTGATTTCTTATTGTCTAAGACCTATTTAAACCAGGCCAGATCCTATTTTCTACTCATGATTCTTTTAAGGTTGTTGTTTTATATTCTGGAAGGTTTACACAAAGGACTCTGGCGATATGCCAGTTTCTACGATTTTATAAAAATATGCCGTAGCGTCTTTTTAAGCAGCCTGTCCTTTTTTATTATTGTCAGAATTTTTGGGGGGGATAGTGCTTTTCCTCGCTCTGTATATTTTTTAGATCCCTCTATTTTAATAGTTCTGTCTGCTGGAAGTCGTATGGGAATGAGAATCTTTCGAGAAATCATGCGTTCTACTCCCGACAATATGACCAAAATTCTCGTGATAGGGGCTGGGGATGCTGCTGAGATGATCCTTCGTGATATGCAGAAGAATCTTAAATCGATTTATGCTCCTGTTGCTATCCTGGATGATGATCCTTACAAGCAAGGAAAAACATTAAGAGGCATCAAGATTGTAGGAGGGCGAGGAGCACTACATGAAAGTATAGAAAAGTACAAGCCAGAGGAAATCTGGATATGTATGCCATCTGTAAAACCGAAAATCATTCGAGAAATCTATGATCTATGCAAACAGACTCCTCTGCCTATAAAAATATTACCTCCTCTGGAAGAAATATTTCAGGGAAAAGTCAGCATTAAACAGATCAAGCCCATTGCCCTGGAAAACCTCCTTCAACGTCCTCCTATCCAGGATAGCCTAAAAAATGTAATGAAGGATATACAGGGAAAAATCATATTGGTTACAGGCGCAGGGGGGTCTATTGGCTCAGAACTATGTCGCCAGATAATAAAATATAGGCCACAAAAGCTCATTATGCTGGATAGATATGAAAATAGTCTATTCGATACACAAATGGAACTGGAAAGCCAGCCTTATTCTGATACTATTTTATTGCCTATTCTGGCAGACATTCAACTCCATCAAGATCTGGAGAAAGTTTTTTCTCAGGAGCATCCCGATGTGGTCTTTCATGCAGCAGCCTATAAGCATGTCCCCATATTGGAAAATCATCCTGTCCAGGCTGTAAGAAATAATATATTGGGGACAAAGAATCTCCTGGAAATATCATCAAAAAATAACGTAACAAATTTTATCTTTATTTCTACGGACAAAGCTGTAAATCCAACGAATATTATGGGGGCAACAAAGAGGATTGCAGAATTTTTGACGTTGCATGCCAATATTCCATCTCGATTCAAGACCACTGTAGTCCGCTTTGGAAATGTGCTAGGAAGCAATGGTAGTGTTGTTCCTTTATTTTATAAAAAAATTCAGGAACGAAAGCCCATAACCATCACTCACCCTGATGTAACGAGATTTTTTATGCTCATTCCTGAAGCCGTACAACTTTTGCTTATGGCTGCATCGGAAGGAAAAGGCGGTGAAATATTTGTCCTGGATATGGGAGAACCTATTCGTATACTAGACTTAGCAATCAATATGATTCGTCTTTCTGGCCTTGTTCCCTATGAAGATATCCCTATAGTTTTCACTACACTAAGACCAGGAGAAAAAATGTATGAAGAACTCTTTGATAGTTCAGAGCATATCGTCGTAATTCCTGATAAACATTTTAAAAAAGCCATTCCTAAGATGCCAGAAAAAGAGTATCTGGAACAGCAAATTGTGCTTTTACGATCTGCTATGCAAAAAAATTCTTCTGAAAAAATTTTAGAAGTTCTGAAAAAAATAGTCCCCAATTTTCAAAAATTATAACCTTAGGAACAAGAATTAAATAGCTTCCACATTTCCTCCCGCAGACTCAAGCAGATGCTATTAACATAGCACTGCTTAGCCTGCACAGGCTTTTCTTTGTGTAGGTAAGTGTTCAAAATAAATTAGCCTCCTTCGGAGGCAATCTTTCCCGTGCGTAAGCTGTAATCTTATC
>CALKWO010000361.1 GCA_938003875.1 uncultured bacterium | reverse complement strand
TCATGAATGTCAGGAATTTATAGTTCTATGTAGTTCTATTTAAAAAGAAACGGTACCAGCAGTATATAAAACCCATGAAACAGTTTGCCGATCTTATCATTGATTTTGGAATCCTTGTGTAGTAAGGAAAAATCTGTGTCTTTAAAGCGAAATTTAGAAATAGCGGATTTAGGCAATTATAAAATCCTGAATGATATTCAGTACGCTTATAATCACGTTCTTTTTAGCATCCAGGAATTTCATTTAAAGTCCAACACAATGGTTTCTCACCTTTGGGTCACTTCTCTGGATAATCTCAAATTCAGACAATTTACTACAGTAGAATGCATAAACAGCAATCCCATATTATCTCCTGATGGAGAATGGATATTATTCCTATCTGATCGCACAGGGAGGCAACAAATCTATATCATTCCATTTCATGGAGGAGAATCTCGTTGCTTAACGGATTTAGATGGCTATTTTAGCAATCCTGCCTGGTCTTGCGATGGAAAGTATATAGCTTTTGTTTTTCAAAACAAAGAAATCCTGTCTAAAAATCCTCATCGTATCCAAAATTTTATCTTTAAACAAGATGGAATAAAATGCTATTCTCAAGAATTTCATCATATCTGGGTATTGGAGGTCTCAACAGGAATTTGTCGGAAGCTAACCACAGAAAACTTTGACCATTTTTCTCCTGTCTGGTCTCCTGATAGCAAAAGTATTGCTTTCCTGACAGACAGAGAAAAAGAAACATCTCCTGTCTCCAGGAAAAAAAATATCTGGAGCATCTCTTTAGATGGTCAGAACATGAGGCCTTTGACAAAAGAATTTGCCATCGAATCTCTGGCCTGGTCTCCAGATGGAAGATATATAGCCTATACTGGTCACAAAAAAATCCAGGGAAGTGCAGAGAGCTATAACCATCATGTATGGATTCTGGATGTAAAAAGCCTGGAATGTCTTGATCTTTGTCCTGAACTGGATCGTTCTTGTCTGGATTTATTGTTTTCCGATTGCGTTCCTTCTAGGGATCCGTCAAACACTCTTCGATGGGATATGGATAGCAGTGCTGTTTATACAAAAGTAAGCGATTTTGGAAGATGTCATATATATAAGATGCCTTTGTATAAAGAAAAACCCTATCCAGTTACATGCGGAGACATGCATGTATACTCCTATTGTTTATCCAGAAATCGCATATTTTTTCTTGCCTCTAAGCCATCGAATCCTTCTGAGGTATATTCTTTGTCTTTATCCTCTCGTATCCATGCTCCTGGAGGAGAAAGGGTACTGAGTCATTTTAATTCTCCTTTCCTGGATACGTTAGAAATCAAACCGCCAGAAAGTTTTGAGTGCAAGGGAGAAGACGGGAATAAAGTCTATGGATTTTTTTATAAACCGCCGGATTTCTCTCTGGAAAAAAAATATCCTTTGTTGCTTGTGATCCATGGAGGCCCTTATCTATGCTATGGAACAAATTTTTTTCATGAAATGTACTGCCTTGCAGGAAAAGGATTTGTAGTAGTATGCCCTAACCAGATAGGAAGTCATAGTTATGGAGAAAAGCATACGACTGCAATTCATAAAAATTGGGGAATAAAAGACTATCCTGATATCATGAAAGCACTAGACTATTTTATTTCTCAAGGTTATATTGATGAAAATCGTCTTGGTGTTTCAGGGGGCAGCTATGGTGGTTTTATGACAAACTGGATAATAGCTCATACCAATCGTTTTAGTGCTGCTATTAGCCAGAGAGGAGTATGCGAATGGATCAGCTTTTTTGGCACAAGCGATATAGGTGCCTATCTAGGAGATGAGCTGGAAGGAACACTTTGGGAAAAATCTAAGAAATATATAGAAATGTCTCCTTTATTTCTTGCCCATAAAATACAAACCCCTCTTCTCCTGATACATGGAGAAAAAGACAACCGCACTCCTGTCGCCCAATCAGAACAAATCTACATGGCATTGAAATACCAGGATAAAAAAGCAGAATTTCTCTTTTTCCCAGAAGAAGATCATAACCTATGGGTCAGTACAGCCCCCAAGACGCGCATACTGCGATTGGAAGCAATCATAGACTGGTTTCTAAAACATCTGAAAAAATGAAAATAGTCACTTACGAGTAAAATCTCGTGCAAAAGTCTAAAGATTTTTCACCGCAGAGACGCGGAGAACGCAGAGAGGAGTAAAAAATATAAAAATTTTTCTCTGCGACCTCTGCGTCTCTGCGGTAAATTTTTTCTTTTTGGTTACGGTTTATCCGTGTTAAGAATAGGAATAATGTATGTATACAATCCTTGTCGTCGATGATGATGAAAACCTGAGCCAGATGATTCGTTGTCTTTTAGAAAGGCAGGGACATCGGGTAATCGAGGCTAGAGATGGAGAAGCTGCTGTAAAAGTGTTTAAGGCAACCGCTCCTGATATGGCACTTTTAGATATCAATATTGGAAAAGGAATCAATGGCTTCGATGTCTGCAAAGCGATCAGACAAGATCCTTATGGTGTTTCGATTCCCATTATCTTTATCACAGGAATGTCCAGCGAGGAAGATTTGATACAGGGTTTCCAGGAAGGAGCAGATGATTACATTCGTAAGCCTTTCAATATACCTGAGTTTAATGCCCGCGTGAATGCTCAGATCGCCCGCATAAAAAGGCAGACACTTCGTATTACCAAATTGGGAGATCGCCAATTCAAGCCAGGGCATTTGATTGAAGGAGAAAATGGAGAAAAATATCAGATTATATCTCGTCTTTCCAGCGGAGGGATGGGCGTTATATTTAAAGGCTGTCGGATGTCGGACAACCTTGCAGTCGTGATTAAAACCCTCAACTCCAGCTTTCTGGATAACTACAAAGATATCCAGCGTTTTCTTAGAGAAGCAGATTCTACGATCAGCCTGAAGCATCCCAATATAGCGGAAGGCATTGAGGTTGTCAGGAATACGGACTATTGTTTTTTTGTTATGAAATATGTTGAGGGCGATAGCCTTGCTGTTATTTTAGACAAACAACAGTATATAAACCAAAAGTTAGCCTTACATGTAGTAAAACAAATTACTTATGGATTGAGCCATTTTCACAGATATTCTCTTGTTCATAGAGATATTAAACCAGGGAATATCTTAGTAGACAGCAATCATCATGCTGTTTTAGTGGATATGGGATTGACAAAAACAGCGAACTCTCAGCCAGATCTTACAACAGAGGGCGTTATTTTGGGTACTCCTTACTATCTATCACCAGAACAGGCATTAGGAGAGCTTTTAGATATTCGAAGCGATATTTATAGCTTAGGAGCTACTTTCTACCATGCTGTTACAGGAATGGTTCCTTTTAGAGGATCTTCTACCATCGCTATTATCAATGCCCGATTTTTGAACGCTCCAGAATCCCCAAAAGAACTTGTTCCTGAAATTTCGGAATCCATTTCTGCTGTGATTGCCAAAATGATGTCTCGCTATCCACGAGATCGCTATCAAAATCCTACCGAACTTTTGAAAGCATTAGATCAGATCAATTTGGAATAATTAATGTAAAGGAAATCTCATGAAAACAAATTTGCTATATGGAATCTTTATTTTTATTTTGCTGGCCAATATTGCATTATATTCGGAAGAAAACAAGCTGGAGCAGAATGCCGTTAAAGAAGAAAAACAAGAAACAGAGGAAGCGAAAGGCATTTCTTTGAGTGCAGGAATAGACTTCACTAGCCAGTTTCTTTACAGAGGTCTTTTTAATGAAGATCAGGGATTCATAACCCAGCCTTATCTGGAACTTTATGTTCATTTGTATAAACAAGAAAAGGGATTTTTGAGTTCTGTGGATTTTTTAGTAGGGACCTGGGGAAGCTTTCATAGCGGGAATCCAACTGGCACAGGCTCAGACATTACCACTGACCCCAAGGCCTGGTATGAGCAGGATTTTTATCTTGGATTGAATTTTACTTTCCTGGATCGCATCCTATTCAACACAACCTATTATATTTTCTCCAGCCCTAATGATACCTTTTCTACTATACAGGAAATAGATTTCAAGATTGGTTTTAATGACGAAGGATTGTTGGGGGAAAACTTTACCCTTTCTCCTTACATTTTCTTTGCTTTTGAACTGAACAATTCTCTGGATGGAAGAAGAGAAGGAGTATATATGGAAATAGGCGTTACTCCTTCTTATTGCTGGCAAATGTCTGAAAAATACGATCTGACCCTTGCTTTACCCATGAAAATAGGTTTTAGCTTAGACAACTACTATGATTTTGGAACAAAAGATGATGATTCTTTTGGTTTTGCCGATTTTGGAATTTCTGCCAGCATTCCTCTCGCTTTTATACCTGTTCGCTATGGAGAATGGCGCATGACAGCAAAGTGTAACTTTGTTTTGCTGGATGGAAATATTGCTACCTATAATTTACCAAAAAATGATGATCTGGAAATCATAGGAACACTAGGACTTTCTATGAGCTATTAAGTAACTGGCTGTATAGGAAATTATAGTTTTGTCGTAATCGTAATCTTTATCGTAATCTT
>CALKWO010000360.1 GCA_938003875.1 uncultured bacterium | reverse complement strand
AGGGAAACACAGCTTACGAGGTAGAAAAAAATATCTGGGAAAGAATTTTAGAGATGGGATATCAAGCATTAGGATGGTTTCTTGGAATGCAAGGCAAGGGAGAAATAGGAGAAAAGGTATTGTTAGAAGAAGGAAAAGAAGTAAAAAGACTAGAGGAAGAGAGAAAGAGAAACTATCGTTCGATATTCGGGACATATGAATTAAGCCGTTACGTATATGGAAGCAGGGAAAAACAAAAAATAGAATTCATCCCATTAGATACAAGATTGAAGCTTCCAGAAAGCGAGTATTCATACCTATTGCAAGAGTGGAGCCAAATGTTGACAGTGGAAACGCCCTACAAAAAAGTAAGTGAAGAACTGGAGAAAATTTTCTCACTGAAAATACCGGTAGATAGCCTGGAAAGAATGAATCGAGACATGAGCGTTTCAGTGAGTGCATATAGACAGGATAAACCGATACCCCCAAAAGAAGAGGAAGGAAAATTTTTGGTAAGAGGAGGGGATGGAAAAGGCGTGCCGATTCGTCATAGCCAAGACCAAGCCAGAATTTATGAGCATCAACATAAAACAGGGCCAAAACCAGATCGAAAGCGCATGGCAATAGTTGGAGCGGCCTATAGTGTAGATGAATATATAAGAACGCCTGAGCAAATTGTAGATTCCTTATTTCGAGAGCCAGGCTCACAGAGAGGAAATGATCATGATCGTCCTCATCCACAACATAAACAAGTATTTGCCCAACTGACGCAGCAACATGGCGAAGTCGAGGTAAAAGCAACGGATGTAGTCTTTGAATGGATGGACCAGCAGATAAGTCAGCGTGATCCTGACAACGCCAAGAAGCATATAGTTTTGATGGATGGCCAGCCTTCTTTATGGGAAGCTGCAAAAAAGTATTTCACAGATGATTACATAGAAATACTTGATCTTCTCCATGCTACTCCACGACTCTGGGATGTCGCCAATATGCTGCATCATAATGACGATGAAAAGTTAGAATTCATCCGCCAACGGATATTACGAATTCTACGAGGACAAGTAAATATTGTTATCCGTGAGTTTAGGAACACAGCTACGAGTGACCAATTATCAGCGACTAAACAGAAAGAGTTGACAAAAATTTGCGGATATTTGGAAAAAAATAAACACCGCATGCAATATAACCAATACTTAGCCGCTGGCTATCCTATTG
>CALKWO010000359.1 GCA_938003875.1 uncultured bacterium | reverse complement strand
CTATGCGTTCAAGTTTAAAACTTGAATTGGCTCTTGGTGGATAGGTTGGTCTGACATGAACGTGACAAATACTTTGGCGGGTATTGCTGTACTGTCTCAATCCTTGTTTTGGTGGATAGGTTGGTCTGACCCTTTGCTGCGGTGCTTCGACGAGATTCTGGTACCTTGTCTCAATCCTTGTTTTGGTGGATAGGTTGGTCTGACGATGATAACAGGGTTCCCTCCAACCCAGAATATTTTGTCTCAATCCTTGTTTTGGTGGATAGGTTGGTCTGACACTCCAAAAGGGTAAAACTTGTGAGACTACAACTATGTGTCTCAATCCTTGTTTTGGTGGATAGGTTGGTCTGACAAGAAAGGAGTAAGTCCCCATGAGAGAATTGTATTGTGTCTCAATCCTTGTTTTGGTGGATAGGTTGGTCTGACTTAATTAGTGTTATTTTGGGATTTTTTTTTGGTTGTGTCTCAATCCTTGTTTTGGTGGATAGGTTGGTCTGACGATTTCTTCAAACACTCGATAAGCGAGCAGTAAATATGTCTCAATCCTTGTTTTGGTGGATAGGTTGGTCTGACTATCTCTCCCCAGTCAACTGGGGTTCTCTTTTCAACTGTCTCAATCCTTGTTTTGGTGGATAGGTTGGTCTGACAGGCTCTGTTGTTCTCGTTCGCCTGCATGGGGTGGCTGTCTCAATCCTTGTTTTGGTGGATAGGTTGGTCTGACGTTTATGGTCGTTACTATACGACCTTTTATATCAGTGTCTCAATCCTTGTTTTGGTGGATAGGTTGGTCTGACCCTTGCTTTCTGGAGGCCTTGTCATTGTTGGGCTCCAGGGCACTAAATTCTGGCATGGTTTTTGAAACCCCATTTCAGCGAATGTGATTTTCGTCCCAGAGGGGGAGGCAAAATTGGCCATTTGTAAGTTCCTTTTTAGCATAGGGTTATGACCGAAGAGTCAATTTGGAAAGCTCGCTCATGCAATATTGAATATTTAAGTTGTTATTTCCCAAATATTTAGGAGAATTTTTTTGGGATTTTTTTTGTATGGGCATAATATCTCTGTGCATGTTCACAGCTTTATACCTCTGTTTTATTGACCCTTGAGCCTCCTAACTGCGGCATGAGCAGGTTTTAGAAAAGGCAGAAAAAAGATTGGGATCTTTTAGCTGTGACTCTTTCTGACTTCTCTAAAGCCTATACCTCGTCAGGTTAGTACACAAGGGGATAAACGCAGAGCAAATTGTCAAAGAGCTTTTATTATATTTTGCTATTGGTTTGTTTGCAAGAGAATTTTTTTGTTTTCAATTTTTTTTTAGGGGAATATCTCGTCTGGGCTGGAGGCATCCAGACTCTTGTCTAAGATGGATTCCAGTTCAGCGATTTCTTGCATCTTTTCTAATTTTTCTTGTATGTCTTGTGGCATATTTCCAAAACGTTTTTTTACGACCCTGCATATAGATTTTTTTAGTGTTTCTTGTTTACCTTCCTTGATGCCTTCTTTCAAGCCTTCTTTCAAGCCTTCTTTTTTCCAATAGTTTATCAGTCTTTCACCTAATGTTTCTATCATAGTGAAACTCTCCTTTCTTTTTTCATACTGAATTTCAGAAAGAATTTCTTCGATTTGCGGTGTTTGGAAGCATTTTTTCATAAAATAGGCAAGCCAATTGCTGATGGCTTTCCAGATTTCTTTATCGGTTTCTTGTTCCAGGCCACGAAAGCATTCCAAGATAGAGGAAAAAATTTTTTCTTCTGAGAGAGGATGCTCTAAGAGAAATATTTTTGCCAGATTGCCTGCTAGATTTTTGAGCTTATCTTCTGGATAGTGGGAGATATCGAGAAGATAGTAAGAAAAGTCTGGTATAAACCCAGGGAAAAGATGGCTGCCTTCTATTATTTCACTCAGTTTTTGGAAAGCTGTCCACTTGTGTTCTCCGTTGTAAAGAAGGATAGGAAACACGGGTGGCAACCGAAATCCTTTGCTTTTTCTCTTGTTTTCCTCTGTGTTTTTAAAAATGTCTCGCCAGAGTTCTGTAATATATACGAGAAAACGGAAGGGCATGGTGAAATCTACACTGGATTGGTGTTCGATAAGAATATACAGATAGACTTCTTTCTCTTTTTGCTTGAATGGAACCCGATAGATAATATCCGATTCTCTTTCTGCAAAATCTTGCAAAATGAAGCTTTTGTCCATTTTTTCTGCTTTTTCCAAATCCAGCTCTTGTTTTCATTCGCCTTCTATGTATTGTTCTATGACTTCCTGGAAAATCTTTCGGTAAGATAAAAGATGTTTATAGTTTCTGTCGTGTGAGTAGTCCATAAAAATTCCTCCAGATTATTGTATGATACGTTTTTTGATTGCGGTTTACAAGTTTTTTTTGAGTTAGTTTTATAAGATTTACCCATCGTTTTCTTGTCCGCAAAATTCTATCTGGAAGTTTTTATAGGTATCTTCTCCCAGGAGATGCTTTTTGAGGGAATGTACCTGATCGTCTATGAGCTTTCGTAGTCCTGGCTCTTCTCCATCTTGCATGCCCATTTTTTCTTCATAGAGGCGAAAAAAGCGATCCATGCCTTCTTGGGTAATATGTAAGGTATCTTCTTTTTTTACAAAGTGTTCTGGTTTGATGGAGCCACGTTGTATGGCCTTCATGACAAAAAGATCAATGAAGGGCTGGCGGAATTCTTCCATCATATCGAGCGCAAGCGATGCCCTGCCGTCTTGTATGGCATGTAGCAGGCCGAGATAGGAATCCAGGTGATGCGCTTCGATATGGGCCTGGACTTCCCGAAGCAGGGTCATATAGCCTAGATTGAGCAAAGCGTTCGTTGGGTCTAAGGCTGGCCGCCTGCTTCGTTGGGTAAATCGGAACGGTTCAGGCAATTTGCTGCCTATAATCTGGAAATAGTGCCTGGCAGCAGCCCCTTCAATTCCCATGATTTCCTCACGATTCTGGCATGGAGCAAGCCTTTCGCTGGCATTCTGTATGGGCTGGCAGACTTCTTGTGTCCCTCTGGAATTCTGATACAGATAGATCAGGATTTCTTTCATGTTTTGAAGCTTTGTGTAGATAAAGCTTTTGGCAAGAGGCAGGCTAAAGGCATCGTCTGAAAAAGAGCGATGCTGTAAAACCCTCAGTTGTATCTGGGTATTGCTGGCAGGCATAATTTTGCCTTTAAGCTCGCCAGATCGTTTTACAAAGTATAGAGGAATCTGCTCGTCCATCAGGGCAGAAAGGGTTTGCCCCGTGATTTCTGTAGAGGCATAGATCAGGATTCGCCCTACATCTTTGAGCGGGCATTCATAGAATTTTTCCCCCTGCCTTTCGAGAATAAGACGCTTTCCTGCCCGCCTTAATACTGTGCCATTGCTCAGGATATAGAATGTTTTATGGGGCATGGTTTTTCCTTTTTATATAAGGGAAGACCTGAGAATTTTTCTTCCCAGATTTTTCGTTGCATCAGGATAGACATGCAGCAAAGGAGAAGCATAGCCTCCCTGGGGTGTCTTGAAAGAACAGTGGCATTCGATGTTCTGGAGCGATTCGCCCATGATTTCCTGGATTTTTCTACATCCTATGGGTGCGGGGTGCTTTTTTTCGATCTGCTTTTGGGTATATGCCTTATTGTAGTTGTAGCAATGAGATATAATGCTGTGCAGGAATTCTTCGCCTGCTTTACCCAACTGTCCTATGGTATAGAGCAATATGGTTCTTTCGAAATGTCCCAGATTGCTTTTTTGCTTTGCCTTATGGCATAAGGCTTTCACTACATTGCAACCCTGGAATAGCCTTTCTATCTCCGAGCCCTTTTTGATAGCAGGCCTTTCCTGGGAAATGAGGTTATTGAGCTGATCGCTAGAAATTCTTTGGGCGTTCTGTAGTAAGCCTTGCGGATTGGATATGGCATCTCCTGTATGATCCAAAAATATAGACCGTAGCCCAGAGCCTGGATGCAATCCTAGTGGTATCTTGATGAGAGAGCCTAAGTCTTCTATTGCCTGGGGTTCTCTTGGAAAAATTTCTCTCTGTATACCTTGCGGGGATTTGCCTACCTGAGCGAGAACTTGCTTCCATAAGGCAATTGCCCAGGACGCAGGGACAAATTTCTCGAAGAAAAGCCATAGATGATAGCCTTTGTAGCCGCTTCTTTCCATAAGAGCTTCTAGCCCTATTTCCTGAAGCAGTTTCTGGATTTGCCGTGTATGGTTCATGATGCTGTCTTCATAGAGGCAAAACCTGGCTGCATCGTTGTGGAAGAAGGTATCCATGATTTGTTTTTCTATATCCAGATCCAGGCATGTGCATGCGACTTTGTCTTTATCGAGAAGATAAAGCCCCAGAGTATGGTTGCCCAAAAGGTGTCCCATTAGCTCTTCGTCCGTGATTTTCCCTGATTTGGCTCTATACTCATATCTGCGCTCTGTTTTATAGGCTCTGGCAAAGTATTCTGAGTTGCCACGGAACAGCGAGCGCATGATGTCGAAAATAGGATAGGATGCCTGGCTATTGGCACTTTCGCTGGCTGTTCCCTTGCCATAGTAGGCTTCCCAGTGCTGGATGGCCTTTTGTTTTTCCTCCTGGCTCTCTGTGGACTGGACTTTATCGCTAAGACGATCCTGGGCTTTCTGTGAGGGAACTCTGCCCTGCGGAGAGAAGTGGAATCCCAGGAAATCGAAACCCTGGCTAAAGCAGGCAAGCTCTAGCTTATCAGGATGCAGTTTGAGCTTGAGATATTCTTCGAGAAACTCGCTTATCTTGCTGCAAAGGGGCTGAGCCTCTTCCTGAGAAGGAAGCAAAACCGTAAGGTCATCGCAAAAACGTACATGGACATAGCCCATCTTTTCCAGGTAGCGATCCAGAGGCGTAAGATAAAGATTCGACAAAAGGGGAGAAAGGGACGATCCCTGGCAGAGTCCTGATTCGCCTTCCTGCAACTGCCCATAGTAAACTCTTTTTTGGTTGATGAGCTTAGAGATCAGGCGAAACGTATCGTCTTTTTTCCCATCCAAAGCCCAGTCCAGAAAGCTGAACAGAATTTTGTAATCAATATGATCGAAGTATTTGTAAATATCGCAGCGCAGGATGTATGGGAACTGGTTCGTCTTGAGCTTCTTTTGCAAAAATTCCGCAGCCTGGACTGCCGAGCGTCCTGGACGATAGGAGTAGCAGGCGTTATGGAAGTATTTTTCCAGAGGATTTGCCAGAACCTGAGAGATCGCCTGGGATACTGTTCTATCCGAAACAGTAAGAACAAAGACCATGCGTTTCTTTTCGTGCATTTCTATGCCAAGTGCTGGCTGGAACTGGTATGTGCCATGCAAAAGGCTATGGGAAATCTGCGCTATATTTTGTTCCTGGTTCTTTTGGAAATCTTCGATCTTGACACTGTCAACGCCAGGCCCGCCTCTGTTGGAGGCAATATGGCGAAAGGCCATAGTAAGGTTTTCGATAGAGGCAATTTTCGATAAATAGTCCATGACTTTCCCTCCTTTTATTATTTATTCTGCGAACGGGCATAATTTAAAATTTTACCACAGAGGCACAGAGAGCACAGAGAAAAACGAGAAGAGAACCACAGATGAACACAAATAAACACGGATTAAATAATCTTCTTGCTTCAATTTATTCATGAACAGCTATCTAAAAAACGATAAAATGGAAAGAGAGCTATTATAAAAAATTATTTGTGTTCATCTGTGTTTATCCGTGGTTCAAAATCTAAAAGCTCTCTGTGTCCTCTGTGTCTCTATGGTTAGTTCTATTTTTTTAGTTTACGTTCGTTCGCAGTATATTTCGTTTTTGGATTGCTTGCTGTATCTGTTTAATATGGCTTGCGTCGCCCCAGATTGTTTGGGAAAGGGCGAGAGGTTCGGCAACCAGATCAGGGTCATTGAGCAGAACGTCCAGAAGATAGAGGCAGACTTCTTCTTCCAGCTTAGCCATGCTAGGCAAAGGCAGAATCTGTCTTTGTGAGATAGGAAGATCAAGGCAAGGCACAAGAAGCCCTGTTTTGGACAAGGTGCGGAGCAAGGAGCGTATGGGATTGTTGCTGATTTGCCTGGTTTTGCATACTTCGCTGAGCTTTTCCTGAAGCTCATGGTAGGTTATGCTTTTCCCTGCAAGATCGGGCTTCAGGCCATCCAGTATCGTAAGTATCTGCTTTCTCAGGGGTGGCTCTGGTGGATAGAGTCCGCGTTTTCGCAAAAGCCGTTTCATTTGCTCTGGCGTAGTTTTGCAAGATATGGAGCATTCTTTGAGATCGCTGTCTTGTCTGCCAGAATTGAGTTCCAGGATGTCTTCATAAAAAAGGAACGCATCGCAAGTTTCCAGGAGCTTGGGCGATGTGTTGTTCCTGCTGCCTATCCCGATGACGGTCTTCTGATACTGGTGCAGACTCTCTACAAGTGCGATAAAATCGCTATCGCCGCTGGCAATGACAAAGGTTCTGATAATAGGGCGGGTATGCACGATTTCCATCACTTCCGTAGCGATCTGGATGTCCGCTCCATTTTTTTTGTATATCTGGCTGGATGAAGTGAGCAGAAAATTGTATTTCATGAGCTGGCAATACAACTGGGGCCGTGTGGCAAGAGAATTGCCATAAGCCCTGCACAGGGAAATCCGTCCCCAGGGACGAATGGCGTTGATGAAAAGATCAAAGTCTCTGCCGTCCTTGCCGATTCGCAAGAAGTTGTCTATATCGAGAAATAAAGCCATTTGTCTTCCGTCAGGGTAGACTGGCATGGTTTCTTTGGATTGCATGATTTTTTCCCTCCTTAAAACAAGGCGGATTGTGCGTCCGCCATAAAAGTACCAGGGGCGTTGCCCCTGGCTATTATATTTCGCCCCTTCGGGGCTAAGATTGGAATATAGCTTAAAGTGCATTTATCACTAAAACCATTATCTTACCATAGCATCGGCTACTGGTGCCGTCGCTTCATTTTCTTGACAAGGCGATACGAGCGAAACAATCGCTTCGTGTTCTTGCTGGTTGAGAGATTCGATATGGCAGCTTGTGATTGTGCCCATCAGAGAAGCGATTTTGGCCTGGGGCTGGTGGTGTTCTGTCCATCCTGCGTAGCGTCCAGGTAAAAGGAAATAGATTTTTTCGTCGTCATAGTCCCAGTAAAGTGCTTCGCACATTTCGCCTACTTTGGGTTCGGGATGATGGGAAAAGAGCATATCGTAGGCAACGCGGGAGCTGACCAGGATTCTTTGGGTAACTGGATTCACTTCGATTATGGCAACCCGAACGTTGATCCCTTCTTTGACTCCGTACCTGAGAGAATGGTAGTTGGGCATAAAGGCTCTGATGCCGCCGATCTTTACTCTGTAGCCGGATTGGTTTGTGCTTTTCCCATACACGGGGCATATTAGCCTGGCGCAGAGCGTTTCTCTGCTTTCATGGCAACTCAGGATTCTTGTCCACAGAGGGCCATAGAATGGGCCTGGCGATGCGGTATTTATGCGGAAGATTTCCCCCTCATTGTTAAGAACCGTGAAGACTCTTAGATTGTGGTCTTCTTCGGAAGGCGTTATGTCCCCGACCTTTTTTATACCAGGCTCTTTGGGCTTTTCCTGCTTTACGAAGATTTCTTCCTCTGGCTCTTCCCTGGCTTCCTCTTTTGGCTCAAACAGCATATCTACGGCTTTTGTCGCAGGCTCAGGGGAATCTTTTGCAATGGCAGGTGCTGCTTTTTTCTTTTGGGAGAAAATGGCTTGGAATATCCAGAAAATGATACCGAATATTCCTCGTAAAATTTGGAAGATACACCAAAAGATATAGTAAAAGGGCATGTACAGGACTTTCATGCGTTTCTCCTTTCCTGGCTCATACAAACAGGACAATCGGCACGTTGGGGCAATTCTTCGACACGATATAACGTAAGCGGATGAATATTCTTCATGGCTCGATAGCGACGGTTGAACCAGAAGACAATATGATAGCTAAGATCTCTGCGACCTTTGATGGTGTCCAGGGCAAAACGCACAGCCAGATGCGTCACGAAGGCTATATCATTGCCAAGCCCTGGCTGTATGGAAAGATCGTCCAGAGACGAAATCTCGCTATAGGCAATAGGGCCTTTGGTTTCGGAATTCTTATGCGATGGATAGCAATCGTAGCAGGCTGTTTTTCCTGGGATGATGCGCCATACTCTTCCACCTGCTGCCCTTTCCAGAAGGCCTGCGTATATAACGGGAATCCTGGCTTCATGGGAAATCCAGTTTGCCAGCCTGCGAGAATTTTCCGTATCCGTGGAAACAAAGATCAGATCAGCACCCTGGCATACAGACAGCGTTTTGTCTGGGTTTTCGTTGGCATTCATGGCATAGCAATGTATCTGGCTATAGGGCATGATCTTGCGGATTCTCTGGGCTACTGCATCTACTTTTTTCATGCCAAGCTCTGTCAAATCACAGGCATGGCGGCAAAGATTTTCGATCTGCACAATGTCAGGGTCAATCAGGGTGAAATGGTCTACACCTGCTCTTGTAAGCTCCAGGGCGGCATTCGAGCCGATGCTTCCCAATCCTAGAAAAACGATATGCTTGCCTCTGAGCCTGGTTGTTTCCATGAGGGAGCGGTTTCGTTGAAAGATATCCTTGCGCAAGGAAAGTATCTGGGATTCTATCTCACAGGTCTGATCTTCCAGGCAATGATAGCAACGAAGCTCTATGGAGCTGCCTTTTTTCTTGCTGACCAGTGCTACCAGGCTGTTTTCCTCATCCAGAGAGACTTCAGGGCAAAGGCTGGCATTGACTAAAAGCACGCTCTGGTTACTGGAATAAGGATGATAGAAAAGATGCACAATGCCTTCCTGTATGTCAGCCAGGACTTTACTATAGGGCTTTTGCGATGCGAAAAATTCTTCCACAACCCTGTCTTCCACAAAAATAGAGCGGATTCTTTGGTCTTGCAGCTCCAGGAGCATGGTATAGGAAAGCGATAGGAAGTGGTTCAAATCCTGGTTGAGATAGAAGCACTGCATCTCTATTGCTTTTTCCTGCCCGATGGCGCATACGCAGCAAAGGAATTCCTGGCGATTTTCCTGATCCAGAATTTTCTGCACCTGGCAAAAATCCTGATGGCTATAACCCTTATGATCCCCAGGATGCTTGTGCCATTCTCCCAGATAGACAAGATGAGGATGCTCCATGCGAGCCTTGCGATAGTATTCCATATCTGGCAGAAAAGAATTTTCGCTAAGCACGGCATTTGGCCCTGGGCCTGTAATCTCCGTAATGATGAAAGAGCGGCCTGTCTGGTATCTGCAAACCTTGCCCAAAAGAAGCCCACCTGTTTCTGTATTCCCAGACTCCGCCACTATACGCTCCATTTCATCCCATACGCTTTTAAGATAGAAGATTTGTGGTATATTCATGGTGTATCTCCTTATACTTCTTTCAAAACAGGCCATTTGCCTGTGGAACGCCATATTTCGTAAGAATGAAGCCAGGCAGCAGTCCAGGCAATCACCGTAACTGCCGTGGACTTTCCATGCTCGTATCCCTGGCCTTTCCCATCATGGTCATACAAACACAGATGCCCATCCTGGAAGCGATGCTCACTCGCTGGAATATAAGGGCTAAGCACATAGGCCTTGATCTCGCTGAACGGGTAATCTCTAGGATAGACAACGGCAATCAGGTATTCTGTTCCACCATGCGTACGAACCGTGCCTCTCCAGAACATTTCCCCTGGCTGAGCGATATTCCATCCATTCTTCTGGAAAGCTTTGGATGCCTTGCGCATCTCAAAAGAAGGAAAGTATTCCCTTACAGCTCTACTCTCCGTGCTGATTCTTTCGTCCAGCATTGCCTGATAAGGACTGACATTGCCCCAATATCGCTCCTTCATCAACTCCACGCCCGCTTTTTCCTTCATGTTCCCGACCTTGACCTTCAACTCGCCGTTGGGCGTAATGACTGCCTTTTTGGTATTGTCCGTAAGAAGCTCTCTTACATCCAGAGGATCTCGAAGTTGTTCTTTCGCCTGAGAACCATTTTGAGAAGAACCATTCTGTTTAAAAGGGTTTTCCATTTTTTTTACCTCCATTAGTTTGGCAATGTTAAATTATTTTCTTCGCTACGGGGAAGCCTCCTTCCAGGAATAAAAAGAAGAGAAGAGCAGCTACTTAATCTGCTTTGCAAAATTAGAAAGGCAAGTTTTTTTGTTTTGCCACGCGGCACTCTTTTTATTCCTTCCAGAAGGCCTCCCCTACGCTTTTTATGCTTAATTTTTGAATTTGACAACGAGAATTAGCAAACCACCAGTTTATCTTCTATTTCCATTTTCTGACCGCTGGTCATCTTATTCGAGAAGCACTGACGACACAGCGGTGACATAAAAAGCCTGTCTTTGTCTTTATCAATCAACTCCTCTACCTTCCTAAAAATACCTTCCGCCACCTCTCTATTCGCACAATCCAAAAGAAAAACGCTCTTTTGGGAATGATATCCAGAACTCTTGAGCAATTGAAAAATCTTGTTCCTGCGCTTATCGCTTTCCACATCGTAGCTCAGAATATAAATCATAAGAGCTTTCCTGAATTCATAAGATTTTGATCTTTTTCAAATACCCTAAGCATTTTTCACAAATTGGCTTATAATAATTTTTTCGACTTTCTGCCTTGTTCTTATAATCATTCTTTTTATCCATGGCCTTGCCATGTTTGTTCCAGTTATCTGCCTTATCTACTCCTACAATGAGTTGAATTCTTCTTAATTCCATCATCATAGGGACGAACAGCAGAACATTCTTTTCCTGTGTTCCTGGGATAATGATAGAGTGCATATTTCCTTGTTTCCTAAGCCTTTCTCCCTTGCTAAATTCATTGTGAACCATGTGCAAAAAAGATTTCACAAGTGCTGAGCCAAGATATGGCTGAATCTCTTTTCTGGCGGTTCGGGTAAAGAGCAGATCAAAAGGATGCGATTGAGGCTTCATTCTATATCCCAAATAATCCTGATCGGAAATTCCTGCAACCACAAGAGATTCAAATCGCTTCTTGCTCCACTTTCCGCTAACTATATAGTTAATGAAGTCCACAGCACAAGAAGTTTTTTCCAAAAGAGCGATAGCATTTTGATAAAGAAAAAAACTCATTTTCATTCCTCCTTTATAAAAATATTTTTTTTTACATTCGATATACCAGGAGCTTATGGAAATCTATATTAAATTGTCAAAGATCTATAGGAAAGATATAAAGCAACTACAGTGCCAAATATAAAAGGCTTGATTCCGAGGATAGATCCAAAAAATAAGGGAGAATATTCCCCTTTCTACAGGAATTTTCTCCCTTTTTGTAAGAATGCTTTCTTATCACAAATCTATACGCAAAAAATAACGGCATTCTTACCTGTATGATGCAGAAAAATTTTGTATGCGATTCAACTGGAGGGAAACTGGCTTGATAAAATTTTATGGAGCAAAAGAAGGATATTTTTTCTCTGGACAAAACGCTAGAAGGCTTTTATTAGGAATGGAGAAAAATTTTTGTTCATGTGTGTTGGAAAATTTTGTTAAAAAACGATTTAAGCGAGTTTTAGGCACTCATCTCTAAGCCCCAATTCTGTAGACGCTGCTCAGGAATTTATCTTGCTCCAATTTAGTGAATATCCTCTGCAAGTGCCATAAATGCAAGGGATTTCGAGTGAGTATAACTTTGGATTTTTGGACTCTAGAAATGGTATTTTGAAATAAATCGCGCAACAATGTTTTTCTACGTTTATGGCGCAAACGCTTAGAAAGCATGGTTTCTGTAAAAATTTTGTATAGAGTCATTGCAAGTATTTTGCTAGAAATCCACAATTCATTAGCTTTTAGGCTTTTTTCGCCATTTTTGCAAAAGTTGTTTATAGAGTAATGATAGCGCAATTCCTTGAAACCATTTTCTATACATTGCCGTTTCATATAAAATTTATATATTGAGCGTGGAGTCCAATCCAAGTTAGTGACTATAGCATGGTAATATGTTTTTCGTCTCCATTTCCCATTTTTTTTACGTCTATGAATACGGCGGCAAAGGATTACATGTCTCAAAATAAAGGAATCATTTGCTTTAGCGATATTGATGCATCCTAAACTCATAATAGCAATCCCTTTAGATATGTGGACAATTTTAGAAGATTTTTGCCTGGCAAGTTTTGCAAAAAGTGTCTTTGATTCTTTGATATTTTTCAAACTCGTGGTTATCCCAATGGCATACAATAAAGAAAGCTTTTCAGCGAAAAGCAAGTTCTTTACGTTGCCATATAGTGCATCTGCACGTACCATAGTAAATTGGTATCCTAGAGAAACCACACGTTTGATAGCTTTTTTAAAGAATGTCGAGGTATTTGTGTTTCCAGGAAACAGCTTGCATTCAACAAAAATCTTTCCGATAAAAGAGCCTGATAGCTGTAATAAGCGTCTTCCCTTGAACTTTTTGCTATGACCGAAATCAGAACCTTCACGACCTTTCGAGTAGGAGACCATGGCCATTCCATCTATATCCAATACTTTGCCGTATTTGCTATCACACAATGAAGGAGCATATTCATCTACTAAACGTCGTTGGAACAAAAATAGCTTCCAGGTAATCATGGAACCAGGTATCAGAACTAAAATTTCCCGAAGTCTATCTGCACAATATATACTGAAGTTCCCATTTATCACTGATAAACAGTTGGTATATTCTTTTTGGTAATGTGATATGCATTCAAATCCGCCAATATGAATTACCATCAACGTCATGAGCAAAGTTAGCACTTCATCTACTTTGATAAATGCACATGGTTCTTTGAGATATTGATCTGTCCAAGAAGATTCTCTCAAAATTTTATAACACAATAGCACTATCGGCAAACTTATGGTAAAATGCTCCATGGATGGCTCCTTATGAAAAGTTCTAGGGACGCTAATTCCCTTTTATTTTCTATTTTTTAGAGCCATCTTACTTTTTTTCTATCAAATAGTCTAGCATTATTTGTCCGATAAATTCAAGCTTACAGAGCACTCCTTAAATTACGGTTAAGGAGAAAGCCTATGGAAGAAAGAAAAGCGATTTATTACGGTAAAATAGAATTGATTCCAGGGATTGTTTGCGATGGCTATGTGCTGGATGATCCTGAAATGACTGCTTTTCTAAGCGAAAGATGCACAGCGGATTTGCTGGATATGGATCGTAAAACATTGCAAAACGTGGCAACTAAAGGCATACCGAAAATGCTAGAATCCTTTTGAAATAAGGGATTGAACGTGGCGACTAAAACGGTAGAAGTAGCAGCTTTGAATAGTCACCATAAAGGAAGAAAAATCGTTGTTTACGACACATAAGCGATATTTTCAGCCTCAGCAGCCTTGCTTGTAGGCAAGGCTGCTATCGGGATATATCCTTCTATTGTCAGGGTTTAGTATAGGGTTCCAGATCAACTTGAAAAACTTTAAGATCAGGGGTATTCCTGGCAATCTCTAAAATCTGGTTCAGATGGGCGATATTCTCTATAAGATTGATTTTTTCCATGCAGGCCAGACCTTCCTCTCCAAATTTCATCTCTAAAAACATCTCGATTTTGCCTTTAATCTTGCCTTCTTTTCGTCCTTCGATTCTTAGTTTTTCGGCAGTAGTAATCATAATATCACCTCCTAGAGAAGAAAGATTATGGGAAATGATTTGAGAAAGTTTTTTTTGCTCTATGTCAGAAACAGAGAGAATGTATGTGATGACAGTCTTGATGGTGTCCAGTAGATTGCCATCCACAATATCCTTTCCCAAACCCGATAGTATGAATTCGAGCTTCTTTTCAAAGACAGGAGTTCTGACAAATTTGAACAGGCGAAGCATAATTTGCAATGTAGGATTGCCATATATCTTGTCTTCGGGCTTTTGGATCAAATCACATAGAATATACGAAAAATGGGGAATGAATTGTAGTAATTTTTCATCGCAATCGAACATGCTCAAGCGGATATCCTTTCCAAAAATTTTCTGGCGTTTTATCAGGTTAAAACATGCTAATTTCCCAGGTTCATTGTGCTAACACCAAACCAGCTTTGTAGATTGGCTCATAGTATTTTTGTCTTTGGCTGGCTTTTTGGGCAAATCCATTCTTAAAAGAACGGCTATTGCCATGAAAATTCCATTGTGAGCTTTCTCCCACTTCGATCAAAATATGAGCTTGTCGCTTCCATTCCTCCAGTTGTATGGTACAGAATTCGAGTACTTTTTGCCCTCTTGTTTCAGGAATGATGAGTGATTTCATGTGTTTATGCTGACGGAAATTTTTCCCTAAAGGAAAATCGTTTTCTGCCATGGACAGCATCAATTTAACGAAGGAAGGAGAAATGAATGGTTTCATATTTTTGAGTATCGTTTTTGTAAAAAGAATATCGAAAGTTAATCTATTCCTTTTGGCTGTATAGCCTACATAATCTTCCTCTCGGCTAATTTTCTTGATGCGAATTCCTGAAAAACAGGCATTTCCCTTAATCCCTTGTTTCGAAAGATATTCCAAAAAATTGCTTCCCATCGAAAGGGAATCAAAAATTTTCATGCTGTTTTTAATGAGTATGAAGTTCATTTTTCGCTCCTAAAAAATTTTTTCTACCTTCCTTTGCGGAAGGTATTTGCCTTATCAAGCAGCCTTTTTGTTTGTAGCATGAGATTCACTGGCAGATGCTTCTTTCTTGCTCTCTCTCTTTTCAATACGGACTCTTGTCAGCATGTCGGCTAAAGTGCATCCTAAAAATCCCCCCAACCATGGGCATATCATAAAATTAGATACATTCAGTCTATAGCCAACCCATTCTCCCAGCCCCATCCCTATTGTGATAAAAACCAGCAAGAAGATAGAATAAATACATGACACAATTTTTTCCCAAATGAACTCATTTTTGTATTCTGTCATAAAATACTCCTTTTACCCGTTTGTAATTTTCGTACCTTTGTTTTCTACCTCTCTTACGGATAAAATTTCCTATTTCTGACCTTGATTTTGGGAAAATGTAAAAAATTTCAGGAGGGAAATAAAAAACGCTTCGCAAGATAGTAACTATCTTAGCGAAGCGTTTTGGTATGATTATGATTTTTGTTTAGGCGATTAAATTCCAGAAGCCCTTTTCTTCAATGGAAAAAATAGGTTTTTCTTCTGATTTAGAAGTGACCTTTGTTCCTGGAATCCAGCAGAAGTTGTGAGATTTAATCGATTGACCATATCCTCTTTTTTGATCTATCTCTCGTGCGACCAAAAGCTCCACATCTCCAGCAAATTCAGTATTGGTATTACAAGGAGATACTTTCACAAAACAGGGAAGATACTGGTCATTTTGGAAACGACAACAAAGTTTATTTTCCTTTTCTTCCAGAGCAGCAATGGCAGTAAATTTCCATTGGCTATGTGTCTCTGGGGGTTCGCTGTTATAGATGACTCTTCCATAGCCATAGGCCGATTCTCCGCCTAGATAAAGATACGATTCAAGAAATATTGTATCCAGAATATTAGAGATAGTCTTTCCTTTGATCTCCAAATTTTCTTTGTAAAAAATTTCTCCTACCAGGTATACTTGCTGTCTTGATCGTGAAAAAGGCAGGATATATTCTACTTCATGCAGCATATTTTCCTCTGCTGAAGTAGAAGCCATGCTAAGGGCAGTGGATGTTTGGGTACCTATGAAATTTTGGGCGAATTCGCAGGGTTTTAATCCTCCCCATAATAGTCCTTTATCAGTAAATTCTGGAGTATACCCTTTAGCATGATTTTCAGTCCACAGATAAAAATTGGTGAATCTGATCTGCTTATCAACCTCATCGCCTATGAGTTCATAATGTTGAGAAGAGTTATTAGGAAACAAGAATTCCGTAATGACTCTGGTTGTCATAGCCCACAATATCTTGCTGGGAATAAACCATCGGGTACGTTTGATAAAGCCCAAAGTTTGGGCACCAATATGCAGACCCGATTTTACTTCAAAAAAAAGTGTTTGTCTTTGCCATCCCATGGCATTTCTCCTCTATCCTAAAGATTTCAAATAATGTCGAGCATAAATGAGAATACGCATGGTTAAATCTTCGAGAAAACGAATTTCTGATAGGCTGTCATTTTTTTTGGCATTTAGTTCATTCTTTATAGCTTCTAAAATGGCTTGGGCACTATTTGGATCTAAGCTGCTTTCAACTAAATTTATTTTTTTAAATGATTTTAGAATCTCTTTTGCAACCGTATCATATTTTTTAGCCTTTCCTGCATAAGACCATAAAAACATGGCAAATAGCCCTTGGGAAGAAAGAATAGAAATAGCCTTTTGAACAGCGTTTTCTATTTTATCTATTTCATCTTTTTTAGTTTTATCCCCAGATGCAAATTCCATCGCTGCCTGAGCTACAAAAAAATCAAGGTTATTAGGTAATGGCATAGCTTTCTCCTATTTTTTCAAAATTTCTAAAATTTCCAATCGTCCAAATCCACGAGTATTCATCCCGCCCATACCAAACTCTTTGATCCCCTGAAATCCAAGTTGGATTAAATCAAGGGGTGAAAAGACAGGCTCATTTTTCGCTGGCTCTTCTGGTATTGTAGAGTGTTGTCCTTGCCCTTTTTTGATCTCTTTTTTACATCTTTCTCTGATTTCTTCTAGTAAATTTTTCTTTTTTTCTTCTCCCTGGCTTATAGAAGCTTTCTGATATTTCTCAAGAATTTCTTTATACTTTGTAAAAGGAGATTTGTCTTTTTTATATTCATTCATGTTGACCTGGAAGGTGAAAACAGCTTTCTCTGGCACTGCTTCAAAAGTAAAGAGTGCCTGTGGCTTGGCGGCTCCAGTTTCTGGATCTATAGCAACGCATGTGCGTTGTTCCAGATTTTTCTGGACTAAAAAAGCAAACTGCTCTTCGGAAACGATAATCACTTTTTTTACTATTTCAGCCATCTCTTTTTTCGCCGCAAAATTGTTCCATTCGGCAGACTCAGGCAATTTTTTATCTTCTGCTTCGACTTTGAATAGAATCCCTCCTACTTCAATATGGCCCTGGATAGAATTTTGCAGATTGGTTTTGGCTTTAAAACCAGAAAGTGCCAGTGTATTATTAAAATTTTTGTTGAAGATCGAATCTGATGTTACCCATATCCTGCCATACATAGCGGAGAACATAGGAAAGAGCAAGAGATGAGCATCGCAAAATGCCAATACTCCTTTGGAGCTTTTGCCCTCAGCGTCATTAGCATTAGTATAGCCGAAAGTATAGCAGATAAGACAATCGTTCCCACACTTGCCTCTGGTAGAGGCGCAATAGAAGCCTTCCTCTTTAGCTTTTTTTCGTCCTAAAAGCTCTAGGTCATTTTTTGCAAGGTTTAATAGCTCCAAATCCGTGAAATATTTCACCGCTCCTGAGATTCCTGTGCCAGGTATTTTGGGCAAATGGGTTGCTGTATCCAGAGTGATAGGATTGTCCACTTTCCCCAGGCTGATACCTCCCGAACCAATATGAAGTGGGTCTATCGTAATCATATAATACTGCTTGCTTATTATTGACATAATCCAAACTCCTTTATTTTCATTCTATAGAAGAATTTTGATTTTCATCACCAATCTTTTTTCCACATAGTTTACAATAGTAGGCAATGATATCGAAAATCATGCCTGTATAGCATACATGGTGCATAAGAGCATAATCTTTATGTTTTTTTTCATCTTTTCCAAAGTATTTCTGAAGCTGGTTGGGATGAAGTAAGAGAGAGCCAATAAAATAGTCAATCGTATCTTTGGATTTAGGTTTTAGCCATTCATCTTTCCATTCCAGCCGTTTTTGTAAAAGTATGGATTGCAGCTTTTCCAATTGTGTCTGAGAATAGCCTGAGCAACTATTGAATATATCCCAAACCTTTTGGAATATCTGTATGTCATCCAGATAATAGGCCTTTCTTCCTTCTTGTATCATAGCATGATGGCGTTTTTCTCCCTGTACCATAAATCTACTTTCATTGGAATCCACGAATACAACATCCCAGGTGGAGGGACGAACTTTGATTTTATCGCCTTTCCTGAGTTCCTGAACATTGATGTAATGTCTATTTTTATCATCAGGATGTACAAATTCAGTCAGATTCACTCGTTGAGATTCCTGTTCGGCTGCCGCCTCAAATTCAAAATTAGGATAAAACAGATCAGGAATATCAGGATCGCCTGTCATGCTATCTACTTTCCATTCCAGTTCAGTTCCAAGAGGAGATTTCAGCTTTAGTATGTAAACTTTAGTGCCTCGCGAAAATTTTTGACCATGTTCGAGACTATAGAAATCGCTGCTTTCCTGTTGATCCTTGACTTTTTTTTCCTCCTTTTCTTCCTTATCGAATATTTCCCAACTTTCCTTTAGTTTGTCTGAACGGAGGTATTCTTGAGATAGCATAGACTGAGCTGTTTCCAGAACAACGTACAAAGGATACTTGTTCTTGAAATAAACAACATTAGCATGAAAAGGCAAACGATCTCGAACTTTGGACATCTCGTGAGTATATTTATTGTAGATGTACCTGAGTACCTGGTCTACCTTTTCTGCAGGGCATAGAAACTGAAAAAGCTGTGGTGTTGTAACAATATCTACGAAAGGAATATATTCTGAGACAACCAAATCGGAGAGTTGGATAAATTCATCTTGAGCTTTTCTTGTTTCCCCTTCTTCCCCTAGTTCCAAAGAAAATTGCCCATTATAAGACATTTTTTTTAATTCTTTTTCCAGGCTCTCTTTGCTAATATCAATAGGAAAAAGATTGGATAGATTGGTAATGCTGATGAATTCATACTCTTTCTCTTTGTTTTCAACAGAATGAAAATAGAATTCAATATCGCCCTTTTGTCTTCTCCATTTTCCTATGGTATCGCCCTTTAGAGATTCTTTGGTTTTTGCTTTAAAACTCACTCTGTAAAAGGGTATTTTCTTTTCTTTTTTTTCTACTCTTTTTTCTATTGGCCAGGAAAATAATGAGGATTGAAGATGTTGTGTGATTTCTTCAAAAAAGATCTGTGTGCAACTCCAAACCCTGCGAATACGTGCCATAGAAGGGTATTTAAAGACTTTATCTTTCCCTGTAAAAAAAGATTTAATTTCATTCCCATTGAGCCAGCTAGAAAGATCAAATTGAATAGAAATCAACGCCACTTGAGAATTTCCATCACTTAATTCATTTAGCCAGATAGTATATTTTTGACCTTTTTGGTACCAGTTTTCCAGTCTTTTTTGGCGAAGATCATAACAAATATCACAATAACCTAATTTATACCTATTTTGTACCCTTTGATGACAACAATAGCATATCTCTTCACTAATCTGGCTGGAATCATTCTTTTCGATCCATGCAGGAAGAGAATCAGATTGGAATGGAACCAAAAAAGCTTTTTTAGCCCACTCTACTGCTGGCCCTAATCGCAAAAGATTGCTTTGCTTTTCATCTGGTACATCTGTCTCACAAATCTGCGTTTTACAAGAAAAATAGTTTGATTGTTTTACTATTTCTATTGTCTTTTCTTGTAAAAGAGAATAAAAGTCTTCCTTTAATTTTTTGGCTTCTGCCTCAAGTCCAGGGATATCAAATCGAGGAATTAAAAAATGAATGCCATGTAGGTCTCGATAAAGTTCTGTAGCAACAGGCATTTTGCTTTCCAATGTTTCTCTTAAATTCTTGCAAACATTCTCCCATTTATCATAAAAACCTTTAATTTCTCCTATTTTTCGCGTACGATATAAAAAATCTGTTATATTTAGAGCAATCGAAAAAATATCCCATGAAGAATGAGCAACAAGTCCCTCTTGATTTTTTCCTTTTTCCACAGGCAAATAGTATTTTCTCTGATATTTTTGACAGAGATTTGATTCTAATATTACACGAACAAGCATAGTCTTTAAAAGAGCAGCCACAGAAAAAACGTGATCAAAAAGAACAACATCGTTGGCACTACGGCGGGTTTCGCCTAAAGCCATTCTAAAATAGCCATCTCTATTTTCTCGTCCTGCCTCCTGAAAAAGAGTTTCACGCATATTGTGCCATTTTTTTTCTTTCAAGGAATTTGCTAATTTGCCAAGAAATTTTTTTCTTTTGTCTTCTATAGTGGAAAAAAAATGTGATAAACAAAAAAACTCATATCCAAAAGCATTGGCAATATAAGTATGCTCCCTTTTTTGTTGGTCGTTGCTTGCTTTATCATAGTATGTGTCTATGCCGTCACATGCTGTATATCTTGAATTTATAAGCCATGATATTAAGCTTGCTGAAGATTCCAAAGAATCATGGTGACTGTATGCTGTTTCTCCTAAAAAAGAAGAATTGTAATTCAGAAGCAGTGTCTTTTCTATATTTGTTGTATTTTTTTTGAAAGTTTGTAAAGTTATATCTGGCAATTCTAAAATAATTTTTTCTTTATCGTTCTGTTTACTATTTTCTCTATTAGATTGTGATGCAATTGGAATTTTTTCTATATCAGAATCTTGAGAAAAAAATGCAGTAAGAAAATTACATTTTTGCCCCTCTTGTTCAAAAGAAAATATCTTTTTTAATATAGTCGGAATTTTATAAAGCTCTGTATGCTTATATATTTCTTCTTCAGTAGAAGCTTTTTCCTTTTTTTTATTGAAAGCTTTTTCCAATAAAAAATCTTCGCTCATTTTGTCAATATCATGCAAAAAAGCATCTATTTCGCTTTTGAGTACTACCTCACGAAATAATTCACTCTCCAGAAAATCCCTATCTATCTTAAATTCATCCATGCCATGCTCCTTATTGCTTCAAATCCAGGATTTTGCACTTACCAAAACCACGGGAGGTCATGCCTCCGATGCCTACCATTTCAAAATAAGGCCTGACTTTCTCTAATATTTCCCATACACCACTGGAAGCTGATTGTTTGAGTATGTCGTTGGTCGGAGGAGAATATTGTTCAGCAACTGTTTTCGAAACAGTAATTCCAAATGAAAGCAGGGTATTCCGTGGCAATAGTTCGTAAGTAAAAAGGGCCTTATCTTTCGCTGCACGGGTAACACGATCTATGCTGACCGAAGTGCGTATTTTCAGGCTTTTCGATATAATGTAGGGGAAAAGGCTTTCTTTTACAAATACAATGTCTTCTGTGATTTTTTTATTTTTATTTTTGAGATCATGGGGTAAAGCAGTTTCAATACTGTTAATTGTGTTATTATTGAGAAAAGTCGTTGCTGTGACTTTGATGTTTTTGAGATTGAGCCAAAAAATATCCGTTTTTGCAACTTGAAGTATTTTATCATTGAAAAGATTTTCTTGTGTTGTAAGAATCTCTTCTTCTCCAAAATCAGGGAGAGAAATCGAGAATATTCGTTCAAACCTTTCTTTACTTGCTACTAATTTAGGGCCTTTTAGTGTCATGCAGGGTATCCATAAAATTTTGGCAGAATCAAGGCGTATTCCTTTTTCATGAATTTGAGATTCTGGAGTTTCTTTCTGAGTGCGATCTAAACCAAACAAAAGCTGATATAGCGTCATCTCGCGGGGATTTTTTTCAGTGCCATAGTTTTTGATGTTTTTTAGCTCCCGTTTCACAAAGTCTGGATTATGACTACATGCCCAGAGATAGACAAACTGGCTATAGTTGCCTAACATCGTAGTACCTGGAATGACAGGTTCTTGAGAGGATGCTTCTCTGAGTATTATATTGTCTACATGCCCTAGCCGCATTCCCTCTTCGCCTACGTGCATAGGAGTCAGACAAAATAGAAGCTTATTCTTTCTTTCCAAGAGCGTCATAGTTTCCCTCCTCTATTTCTTTTATATTTTTTTTAAAATTTTCGCAGGAAAATTCTCTAGATATTTTTGGGCAAGATTTTTTTGCAATCAATTGTTGCTTCCAATCTTCTTCTAAGGGAGACTTAGTTTTTTTGTTTTTTTCTTCTTTTGGTTTTTGTTTTGGAGTTTCTTGCGTTTTTTTCTCCTCTATAACTTCCCATTTCTTAGAAGAAAAGTAGCATTTGCTTTCAGGAAGTATCTTTGCCTGACCATACCCTGTGCTTTTTTTGGCGGAAAAGCCAGTTTCTTGCAGCATAGTTTCGATGATATCCAGACAGAATCTTAAATCCCTGGCTGCTTCCTTCTCTTTTATATGTTCATCAGCAAGGTAAAAAATAGTGAGTGTGCTTGTGCAGCCTTTAGGAATTACTTCCATAAGAATAGGTTGCTTAACTGTTCTTCCCTTTCGTTCCACAGGAGCTATCACATCAAAGCCAATCGTATCGAAATAGGAAGGAAAAAAAAACAAACGGCCTTGCTGTGGACATTGTTTTTGATCTAAATCCATATCTGTGCTGGAAGATATTGGCAAGTGAAAATGCTTTGACTTCGAATCATTAGAATCTTGATCGTATATTTCATCTTCTGTACCACAGAGTTTCGTAAGCCAGCCTACTGCATATCCACGAAGTTCATGGAGAATCGTAAGCGGATGTTGCTGGTATTTTTCCAGAATTGTAGAATCTTTTTTTGCCTCTTTTCTTAGATCAAACCATTCTTTTCCTTTTTCCTTTAACATAATTTGATACATCTCTTCTATCGCATATAATGGACACTCTTTCAGGCTGCCATGCTCTTTTATAATTTCCTCAATTCTAGAAATCTTTGTATTTTTTAGAATTTCTTCTTTGCTTGTCCAGTCTATTAAAGCAAGTTCAGGAAGTTGAGAGCAATATAAGTGATAAGCAGCATCTAAAAAATTTCCCTTCCATGTTGTAGATTTAATCATAGGAAGGCCAGAGCCAGCATCTTTGCATACAGAATTTTCTACTGGATAGAAAGGATCGTCTCCATGACTGAGAAAAGGCTCTTCTAGCTCAATTTTCAGAGAAAGAAGCCAGGAAAATTTGGGGAAATTTTCGAATGCTTTCTCTTCCACTATGGGAACTTTTTGCCAGTAATCCTTTTGTTGAAAAGAAGGATTATATTGTTTTTGAATTTTATCTTTATGGCTGGAGGAATGATCTTTTGGATCAGGATCATTTGTTGCTTTTCCATATTGATCTTTTTTCCTTTTTCGTACATCTTTGTCTTTTGTTGAGCTTTCCATTAAATCCGCTTCACAACGGAAATAGTAATAGCTAAAAATCTGCTGAGGATCAATATCTTTTGACTTTAACAAAGGCGAGCCTAATTCTATAGAGTCTACATCTCCATTACCCTTGTGCTTGACTTGATATAGAAAATATTTTTCATCAAAAAATTCGCTAATCATAAAATAGTTCCTTTATTGGATGAGGTATTGCAGCCATTCGATATATTTCTCTTTCAAGGTTGCTCCAGGTTTATATATCGGCTTTGTATCCATATTTCTTGTATTAATCTTGTCAGGATCAAATTCGATCCATTTAGTTTTCGTACCAGGCAGGCTGGAAGAACCTGAAGAGCCTAAAGTAACATATATGCACTGCAGGATTGCATCTCTGCTATAGTTGTTAAAGCTAGCTTCTTTAGGGATATATCCACGGATGAGCATCTTATCATCATAGACTCGCGAAATAAAGATTTTTGAGGATGTTTTATCGTTACCATGAACTTCTCCACAAATAAAATGGCGAATAGCATCAGAAATTCCTTTAGTAGAACGTAATGCTTCTCGTATTCGATACTTAGTTTCTATGGTAAAGTAATTAAAATCCTCTGAGCAGTTGCAAGGAAGCTTAGTAGTGGATCTACTCAAAGTTTCTTTATCAGCCAATATTTTTTTGCTGTCTAGTTGAAATTCACAAAAGAAAAAATCTCTAAGATCAGGATATATATTTTCAGAAGAAGAATTTGCAGGCTTTGGAACGATATCATTTATATCATTTATAACGATAGGCTTGCAACTATCCTTTTCCTCTATACCAAAAATCCCGTATCCAAACTGCGGTCTGGCTCCAAATCCACCCCATTTTTGTAAAAACAGAATCAGATACTTAAGAATATTCTCTATTTTTTTATTTTGGGGATAAAAGACTGCCTTACACTTTCCTCCTTCTTTCTTTGTTTCTCTTGACAATATATAATATCCTTTATCTTTTTTTGGATTTTGATTTTTAAAATACTTGTCATGCCGATAATCTCTATCATTATCATTTTGTAATTTAAATTTTTCTCCTTCATCTTCGTACCATCGCATTCGAAATTGTCTAGCCCATCCTGTGCATCCAAAAACCTGGCAGGCAGGACAGTTACACCTTTTATCTTTATCTTTTTTTTCCGTCGGATCACAGACATAGCATCCGAAGCCACGGAGTATGGCTTCGTACCACCATCGAAGAGAACCCATAACGCCCGTTTCTTTCACCCCATCCATTTTTCTATCATAGTTGCCTGTCCAGATAGGGGTTTGGGTGGTTATTGTTACTTCTATTTTGTTGGGAATGGTTATCATAAACACCTCTTTCATTGTAAAAAAAACAGACTCTGTCCTATTACTTACGCTTCTTTTTTACAAAATCTGACCTGGCAAATTTTACCAGCAAAGGAGTTTTCTAAATCCATAGCACCAGTGTTTCAATTTGTCCATATCGTCTCCTATATGATTTCCTTGTTTTATATGGGTTTCTAAAGGCTTTTGCAAATCGTTTAAAGAAGGATAGTGATTCATTTTTTCAAAAATTTTTTGCATCACTTCTGAAGAAAAAAAATTGCGATTTTCCTGCACACTCATGGCATACTGTTGCCAAACAAAAGGCAAAATACTAAGAAGCACTCCCAAATAATCCTTAGAGGAAGAAAGGAATGCAGATTCTGATTTTTGGAAATCTTTGATTGCTATTTTTATATTATGGGGTAAAGAAGACAATCCATGACAATATAATTTTTTATGGGAGTTTTTTTTAGTACGATGGATTATAACTTTTTGTTCTTTGCCTAATTCTAATGAGAAGCTGGCAGTATCCAAAAGCTTTAAAAAGGATAGAAACTCTATCTGTGTAAGCTGAGAATATTCGTCTGCCTGATCTTTTAACTCATAGTATATAATGATACCCTTTTCCCATTTTTCCCAGAGAGTGTATAGTTGCAAAAGATAATTTTTATAGCGTGCTTGCCCCTCTTTGTCCCCAGCTTCTTTGGCAATTGTCAAAGCTTCTTTTATTAATTTTTCAGCTTTTTCATATTTTTGCTGATGGACTAGAATTTTTCCGTGGTTGGCAATAAGAGGCATTTTATCTATTTTATTTAATGTTATCGCCATTGCCTTCTGATTTTTTTTCAGAGCATCTTGAAAATGGAACATATTTATCAGAGGGTTATAAAAGCTCGTTAAAAGATGCAATTTTTCATTTTGGTCATCTATCATTTTTTCTTTTTCAAGCTTTTGTAAAAGTATCCATGCCTGGTTTAAATATTCTAAATTTTTATTGGGTTGAGCGTGGTAGCTATTTCCCAAACGATGTAAAGTTCTTGCGTACCAATTACGTGAACTTACATCAAAATTTTTTTCCAGATGTTTTAATAGATGTTCATACATCATTCTTGCATGTTCTTCATCACGTTTTTTTTGTAAATCTCTTGCTTGATCAAAAAAGACTTTTATGCTATTTGTCTTTATTTGGGAACGAAGGGGCCATACCTTCTTATACCATTCTTTTCCAAAGCAGATTTCCAGAGCTTCTTCTACTTTGTGTATCTTGAAAATTTTCTCTGGAGATATGTTTATTCCCTGGTAATCGCTTTCAGGGTTTTCTTCAGGAACAAGAATTTTAGACACATCTCCTCTCTCTCTCTCAATGGATTCCATCTTCTCGCGAAGATGCTCTACCTTTCGAATTCTTCCATTTTCAGAAACCCATCCTGTTATAGCAATAGAATGATCTAAAGTGAGGCTTTCGCTCTCGCTAATGGACATCAACATGCTTAATAAAAAACCTAGACCTGCGGAATGCCCTTCTGTATGTGCAAAATTTTGATTTGATAGAGGCGACATAAATGCGCCTGGTAACAATAGATCAATAGAAAAATTAGCAGGAGTTACATACACAAGAGATGCGCATTTCCACAAAACAGGCAAAAGGATTTCATAAGCATCATAAAACGAATCTTTAAACAATCTTTCCTTTTCTCCACAATTTTCGTGAATATAGCGACAATCGGGGAAGAGGAGCATCCCTTGCTTTATATTTTCCAAAAAACAAGGAATGATGAGCTGATGAGAGATGGTGTATTCTGTTTTGGTTATTTGGGATTCTTTAAGAAAATCAGAGTGCTTAGGGTTTATCCACAGATCGCTTTTTGCTTTTTCTAAATATTTGATTATCTCTAGGCTAGCATCAAAAAAGTTATCTCCATCAAGAGTGGATAATTTTTGTATACAAAAATTTAAATTGCCTGCTTTTAAATTATTTTCTATCTCTTTCATTAAGTTTGCTCCTGAAATTGAAATGTTTCTTCAAAGCGTAAGTGCCCATCTAATTGAATTTCAAGAAGATATTTTTTTTGTAATGATTGACATACTTCCAAGAGAAAATCGCCTCCTTTTTGTTTTTTCCAAGAAGTTTTTTGTTTTCCTTCTTCTATCCAGTTAATTTCAAGATTTCCAGCATTTTTTGCCCTAATTCTGGCAATCAACTGGCTATTATGATGAAAGATGCGTACACTGACATATTCATTCTCTGGGCATCTGTAAACTATTTCTTCTTCCGAAAGGGTATCTATCAAATGTTTTTCAGTACCTGCTGCAATGCTTAGAGCGGAAGGCTTTAAGTAAATAATCTTTTTCCCTTTTGTATGAGGAGATTGGCGTTTCCTTCTTGAAGCTATATTTACAGGAACAGGGACAGGATGCTTGTTGACCATATCCAGAATTGCCTCTGCCTCTATTTCTTCGAGATCGCATTCCAATAAGGGGGGAATTTCTGCAATGGTAGGGCGACAAAACCAGGGCATTTTTTTTGTGTCTACCTTATTGACTTCGATGTATTCTTGAAGGTCGTTCTGCAGATTGGGAGGAAAATAAAGATTCTGAAAAGCCTGGTCTACATGCCAGAGCATGTCTTGAATATACTTAAAATCCTCTGTAGGAAACCAGTTTTCCATCTCTTTCTGGATTAAGTCTAAAGTTTCTCTTTCTATAATGAGCTGGAAGCATTGTTGTTCTAACTCGTCCCTGGCATCTTCTATATTTTCCTCATCAGATATTCCATAACTTTCCAGTTCTTCTCTTTCTTCTGGGCTGATTTTGTCTTTAACAAAAAAAGATAGATTGGATTCAATGTACCTGGCGCATTCCATGACTTTCTCTGGAAGTTCCCATCCTAAACTTTTTTTATAGGGTTCTAGTAATACAGAAGAATACTTTTCTTTCAAAATCTGCCTTATTCCTTCATAAGCGATTTGATTGTGTTGCACTCCTAATCGTTCCAGACGCATTTTCATTTCCATCATGCGCAAGGAATAATAGCAAAGTAAAGATTTATCTATTGCAACAGGGCTTGTGTAGATTTCCTGTATAGCGTTGCAATAGTGTTGTAATTGTTTTTGTAGCTGTTCTGTAAGAAACATGGCTTATTTCCTAAAATTGTCCTGGTAATGAATAGATTGGTTTTGAGATCGGAACGTGTTTAATGCGATATCTTTTAAAATGAAATGCCTGTTTTGAGGTAGAGAAGATAGATACAAATCTTTAAATGCATAATCACTTCCTATATAAATGGAGCAAAAGCAATATCCATCTATATGGTATTTTTTTTTGAAAATGATAGTAGCACCTTCATCAGCGATAATAGAAAGTGTCTTTTCTTTTTTTTGATGGCTGTGCCTTGCATAAGTACCTGTCTTTTCTTTGCTTAAAGTTCCCTGAATATACTGATAAACCTTTTCCCGAAATTCTATATGAGGCGGGCTTTCTTTACAACAGTTGCAGTTAGCGCATAGATTTAATTCTATTATATTGTTAGTCTTTTTTAGGCCTTTGCAACCTTTCTGCTGAAGATCTTCTCTAATTTTTTTTAAATCTTCCAAAGGAAAAATATCTTCCCATATTTCATTCTTATTGCAAACCATGTGCTTTAAAATATGAGATTGGAGACGATACCAATCCCAACCTGATATGTTGGAAGTTTTATTTTCACACGCTAGCTTAATCCGAAAGTCGTGCATAATACCACTCCTTGAAAATTTTTTGCCAATCTTCTTTTAAATTACAGCGAAGTTTGTAGCAATAGTCTTCGCTGGTATTCAGGATTTTAGCCAGAGTAGGGTAGGAGAGTTGCTGAAAGTTTTGTTCTTCTTTGCTTATATTTTCTAAAAGTTCCCGATGTTGATCTGCCAGGATATTATAATGATTTTGGGCTTTCTCCAAATTTTCTGGTCTCTTAGAGCCTGTCGTGACATCATGCTGAATCTTTTTAAATTTTTTAAAATGAGGTACTCTTTTCCCCCAAAAAAATCTACTTAACTTTTCTTCCTGTTTTTTAGAAGTTTGTAATGATCTCTCTTGATTCTCCTGGCAGGCATCTTCTAAAATTTGCTTTGTGGCTTCTAAACTGCGATTCTTTTCTTGCCCATCTGAGATAGTATTATGCACCTTTTCATCTGTTGTAGCTTTTCGAACAGGTCGAGTAGGAAATTCTAAAAAAAAACTAAACAGGTCTTTTTTATTTGGTTTAGAGGGAATATGAATTGACAAGAAAGCTTCTAATTCTATATTGGGATCTTTTTCATTGATATAAGGCAAGCTTTCAGGCTCTTTTATATCCTCTATATCTTCGCACTCTTTTGATGCTAAATCTCGTTGAAATCCTTTCCAAAAAAATCTGGTGATATAGAGGCATAAAGTTTTGCTAAAAGATTCTTTAAAATTGTCTGAAGGGATAAAATTTAGGAAGAAATGATCATTTTGCAGTTTTGTTATGAGGGACTCTTCGACATAGACATAAAAATTATCTACATTGGGATCATGAAAGGAATGTTGCTTTACTTTGCAAAGGCGATAGCATATATTATAAATATATTGTTGATAGCGGGAGATCAATTCCCAAAAAGCTATTTCTATTGCTTCCTGCTCTTCTTTTGAAGATTGCTTATAGTTGTACTGACAAATTTGAAATAGCAGATGATCCGAGAATTGGACAGGTTCACAGACTAAATGTTGAAATTCAGCATGATTGTTTTTATATTGACTGATCTTTTGATGAATTTCGTTACAGCAATAAGTATCATTCATATAATTGTTCCTATCGTTATACATAGAAAAACATATTTCTTAACGATTTAAATTTATAGTATCATACTTGAATATTGATTTCCATATAAAAATAAAATAGAACGAATAGAATGCTTCTTCTGAATTCAATATAATCAATCTGGTTTCTCTGGCTGTTGTATGTTATTTGAAGGAAGATACAGCATAAATAATATTCCTGGCTCAAAATATTTACAGAGAAAAAAGTATTTCAAAAGAGTGCTTTCTTGTCAGAAATCTATACGCAAAAAATAAAGGCATTCTTACCTGTGGAAAGCAGAAAAATTTTGTATGCAATGCAACTGGCGGAAAATTGGCTTGATAGGAATTGAGAAAAATTTTTACTCGTGTATATGTTAGAAAAATTTTATAAAAAAACGATTTAGCGATTTATTGTTCATGGTTCGCTTATTTTTTGCCTTAATTTTGAAAATCTGCCACTAGACCTATCCGATAGCAGGAAATTTTTTTCTCTGGACAAAACGCCAGAAGGCTTTTATAATGGACTATGTCCATAAAAAAAGCATGTTTCTCGGAAACATGCCAAAAAATAAAAATTCGTAAGTCATTCTATAGTCAAGATAAACCAAAATCAAGGAGAAAAATAGGAATGGAGAAAAATTTTTGTTCGTGTGTGTTGGAAAAATTTTGTAAAAAAACGATTTAAGGAGAAAGCCCATGGAAGAAAGAAAAGCGATTTATTACGGTAAAATAGAATTGATTCCAGGGATTGTTTGCGATGGCTATGTGCTGGATGATCCTGAAATGACTGCTGTTCTAAGCGAAAGAGGGACAAGTGATCTTTTAAATATGGATCATAAAGCTTTGAAAAAAATTGAAATTAAAGGCGTTCCAGCATCCTTAAGATGCTTTATGAAGAAGGAAACCCCCGTGGGGACTAACCATACTCCAAAAACGCTAGAACCCTTTTGTGATAAGGAAACCCCCGTGGGGACTAACCATACTCCAAAAACGCTAGAACCCTTTTATGACAAGGATTTGATCGTGAGGGGAAACTATGTAAAAGTGGTTGCTAAAAATAGCCCTCATTGTGGTAGAGAGATCGTTGTTTATAATAGTGCAACTATAGAATCCCTTATCAGAAGCTATGCTTTGGCTTTTATCAACGATGGCCTCAGACAAAATCAAATCCATATTGGAAAAAGGGCAGTAGCTTTATTGATCTCTCTCATCCGCACAGCCCTGGAAGCGGCAATAAAGGAAGCATGCGGTTTGCGTCCTGAAATCCAAAAGACAGCACAAAAGC
>CALKWO010000358.1 GCA_938003875.1 uncultured bacterium | reverse complement strand
AACGATAATGATAAAGAGAAAGATAACGAATTAATTCCCAAATCTTTCGTAAGCTTTTGGTAATCAATAATCCAGATTTAACATTGTCAAACTAAACAGACTTGCTAAAATATCCCATTCGGGAGGCAATAGTGCCTCCCCAAAATAAGGATATTAAGATGGTAGATATTGTAAAACAACAAAGCTAAGAAGAAAAGAAAAATCTTACAACATTGGATTTTACAGCCCCTCAAGTAGCATGTGTAGATATAGAAGGAAGTTATAGAGGTTTTTTTGTGTAGTTTATGTTCATCATGAACTGACCCAAGAAAATATTCGTAAATTTTCCATAGCTTCTGAATAAGAGCTCAAAAAACTCGGCTATCGCCCTACAGTAATCATAACCGATGGATTGGATGCTTATGATAAAACGATCGAAGATGTATTTCCAAAAGCAGAACATCTTTATTGCCGAAAAAGATAAGAAAATTTTAAGTAGGATAGAAATGCTTATTGTCTTTATTTTTTGAGCTTACCGTAGCCTATTTCTATAAAATAGCAATTTTTTATCTAACCAGACTATTTTCAAAAAATAAAAACTGTAATGCAAGAGACACGGAGTACGCAGAGAAATGAAAAAAATAACTGAAAAGGTAATCGGATCTGGCATTGGAGTACAAAGAACCGTACTCCTTGGCTAAAGAATACGCTACGTCCCCAAATACATGCATATATAGCCGAGATATGCCGCTTCATCTGGAGTTAGTTTGTTAATGTTCTCTTTTATTGAAATCAAGGTATCGTGATTCATACATCCTCCTGTTTTATGCCCTTGTTTTACAAGGGCATAGTTTATGCTATTCTATACAAACATAAATTGTATCTACTGTTTTTTTATTCTCTAATATAAATTTTCCTTCTCTTTTTGTATCAATACGTTGTAGGTCTATCTTTTTTGCTTCGGGAAATGCCAATATACATGTTAAAGATGATGGTTCTTGTGATCTTTCAGGGAGTCTCACGCTAAATTCATAAGTATAATCTCCATATTCTATTGAAGAAGTTTTTACTTTCTGCGTTTTATTCCTATAGACAGATGCGTTTGGAATTTCTTGTAACACATAAAATGAAGTCCGCCAACACCACCATTCAGAGTTACCAGCAGATAGCCTCTGGGTTGTGCAGTCTTCAAAAAGTAATATCACTTCTTTATCTGTAGTATTTATGTATCTGAAACAATTTTGTCTTCCCAAATATTTATAAAGTGTATCTGCTGATATAAAACAGGAAGGAAAAACAACTAAAAGTAAAATCAAAAACAATTTTCTCATTTTACCAATCCTTTCAAAAAAATAAAAATAAACATGTTTTTCCAAATAACTTTACTTTTCTCACTTTTTTCTATAGAAGCAAATAGAGAGCCAACAGACAGAAAATAATAAAAAAAATTGTAACTATATTGAGAAAATAATGTTATGTATTTTTTGGTTTTTGATAGCAGTAGCCCAGTTATAGAAAGAAAGATACAGCAAAATACCATCTGTATACCTATAAAATGCAGTTTTATGGAAAGATTTTTTTCAGCAGGTTGGATGTCACCAGCAAGGTTGGTAGGCGATAGTGATGGTCGCAGCGTGCCTTGATCGCAGTTTTAATGTGTCAAACTATTAATTTTTAACATATTGTTTTGCAATAGATTGTAGCCGTAGGTTTGCACCGAAAAAGCCATGCCTGCTCAAAGGCCAACCTCCAGCGCAATTCCTGCGTCTTCGCTTTGCTCAATACAATAAATAACATTCTAATTTTTACAAGCTCGAAGGCTAAAAACAAGGCTCTTTCTGGAGATCGCGCAGAGCCTTGTTTTTAGGCTTTAATCAAAAAGCTTTCTTTCTAGCAAAGTATCTTTCATAAGTTCCGTGAAGTCAACCTCGTCTCTACGCTCATTGCCGTGGTTGGCAAATGTCCGTTTTATCTTGTAATTCTTTTCTTTCTCGAATTCCATCATGCGTTCGATGGAAATTCTTCTTTTTTCTATCGTTACATCGTTGTGAACAGAATAGATCGTGTTCAGTTCCCAGTCTCCCATCATGGCGGTTCCTCTGAAGATTACAATGGTATCCTCTAGGCTATGCTTTGGTGCGTGAACAAGATAGAGAGGCTCTCCGCCTAAATCTAAAACGGTTTCATTTTGAAAATAAGTCGTTGGAATCGTTGGAGGTATGTGCTGGTATTGGCATGAAAGGTAAAGCATGGCTGTGGGAAATTTTTTGTGAAAGTCCTGAAGTGTCCTCAAGGAGAAATGATCCCAATGGGAATGAGAAGAAAGGAGAAAACGCACATTATAGCCTTCTTCTATTAGAAAAGAGCAGCAGCATGCAGGAGAAAATTCACTGAGCTCATAGGTCGGCATATCCAGAATCGCTGCCTCTTTTTTATGAATTAAAAGCCAACAACCTGCCTTAAGCTGATTAAAATTCCCTAAAAGATAAATACCGTCACTCCATTTTGTCATATTATACCTCCTGATGATATAGAGATAGCAGCGAGAGAATTTTGTATTTTTTATTTCTCTCTGTATCTCTTCAATGGAAAAAAATATACTTTTATACTAAATTTTACTAAAAATACCTAATTTTAGTTTATTTATGATTATCTTAAGGTTAGTTTCTACTTCTCTGTTATTTTTATATTCTTTTTTCAAGATTTCGCCTATATTATCTGGCAGATTCAGCTCTTTCTTTACATGTTCTTGCCAAGTGATATCTTGAGATAGAGTTATAGAATTAAGCTTTTTAAAATTTTTTTTGTCTATAAGACCTAATTTTTCTAGTACAAAATTTTCTAAAAGGAAGCCAAATAAGGCTGCTGGCAGGTTATTTTTTTTCTCATGGCTGTTGGCTAAATTTTCTGCTACAGTGCAGATAAAGCCAGGAAAATGCTTTAGCGTTATATCAGAAGCCTCTTCAAATTTGAGTGAGTAGGCATATAGCACAGTAGCAAGATTTTCCCATCCCAGATAAAAAGCGGTTGCCTTTCGCTTTGGACACCATTTTTTTAAGCATGAGATGATTTTTGGTGGTAATCCATCATAAGTACATACGCTCCAATCTTTTTCAAAAATATTCAGCCTTTTTATGTTAGACAAAACAGGATCGGCTCTGTATGTTCCTGTTTCGTACATTTTTTTAACATGAAAACCGTGCAGCATAAGCAGGATTGTCGCACTTTCCCAGCAATCTTCCACAGAGGGATCCTGCATGAATTGTTGTCCTATCTCCAGGCAGCACAAACAGAAAGAAAAAGCACCAGAAAACATCTCCGTAGACCAATCCTGAAAGCTTTCTTCAGCTTCCAGAGAAAATGGAAAAAGTACGCCATTCTCCAAATGTTTTATGAATTCTAGTCTCCATTCCTGGATTTTCCTAAATAATCCCTGAAATGAATCATCTTCTCTCTTTTTCGCATTTAACATGCTTACTCTCCTTATAAGGAAAATACTATACGAGAACGGATCATATATATTATCCCTATATGCAAAATCCATTCCCTTTAGTCAAGATAAATAATAATGATTTATAACAATATAAAAGAAGATATTTTACATTGTTTTTGATTTTTTCTTTCATACAGCTTTGCCGTAAACTATCGGCAAATTCCTGGACGAACCAGGGATTTTTCAGAAAGCAGGCAATGGGGGTAAAAAGAGAAAAAAATTTATTGAGAGAAAAAATAATAATTTGATAGAATAAAGCAGTTATCTGTGACTAAATCCATATTTTTTTATAGCAACAAGGAGAAAATCCATGAGCCTGCTAGAATCTATACTTTGTTCTCTAGAGCTAGAGTGTCCCAAATGGGATAACCCGTATGTTTTGATTAGCGTAGGTTTTTCGATTGGCGCGTTAAATCAAACAAAGATTGAAAAAATGGAAAAAGATAAAATTATAAGAGATATATTAAGACCTGTAGCTTATTCTCAAAAAGAGAAACAAGGTGAGGTAGTGGAGGGGAAAAAGCCTTTTTTTGCCTGTTTTCCTGTAAAAAGCAGTGATGAATTCGGCGAACATGTAGCTCTCTATCTCCAATGGGAGCGTAATCCAGGAAATGATATATTGAAACAAGTGGCAAAAGCTCTTGAAGGGTTAGTTAAGGAAATAAACAGATTTTATGAAAAGCAAACTTATCCAGATGTAGACAGAAATATACGCACTCCTGAATCAATACAAGAAAATAGGCATATTTTATATATATCCGAAAAAATGGCATCACTTAGAAGAGAAATGCAGAATGAAGATACATTCACTGCACCTGTGATTTTTATTGAAGGAGAAACAGGAACAGGTAAAGAGTTGGTAGCCGAGTATTTATATAATTTCATGAAAAATTCAAAAAAAACTATAAAACCTGATGTAAAAATAACAGAATTTTTCCCATACAATTGCTCTAGGTTGTCGGCTGATCCCAATATGCAGCAAATTGAATTGTTTGGATGTATAGAAAATATAGTTACTAATACATCCAAAAGAGTAGGAATCTTCGAAAACAATGATGGTGGAGTTATTTTTTTGGATGAAATCAATTCTATGTCTTTAGATGCACAAGCAATGCTTTTAAGAACATTTATGCCATCTATTGATAAACAAAATAAATATAAAATAACTATAACCGTATTAGGTACTACAAAACCTAAGGATATATATGTTCAGATTATTTGTGCATCGAATCAACCTCTTCAAGAATTGGTAAAACAAGGAAAATTCCGCGAAGATTTTATGTATCGTCTGCAAAAGACTACGCTTTATGTTCCTCCCTTACGAGAACGAGGAAACATGGATATTGACATGCTAATAGACTATTTTTTGAATGTGCTGGAATGCGAAAATTCCGCCTTAAAAGAAGGCTATCATCTCCCTATTTCAGAAAAGGCAAGAAAAGTATTGAGAAAATACGATTGGCCAGGAAACGTCAGGGAATTAGAAATAGTTCTCAAGCAGGCTCAAAAGAAAGCCTGGGAGAATAGATCTAAGGCTATTAACCCTGAGCATCTCATGTTAGGAACAGAAGAAATAGCAGTAGGATCATGGCAAAAAGAGGAATGGAAGTCATTTGAAAGAATAGAATATGACTATTACAAAAAAGTCCTAGAATGGATAGGCGATCCTCCTACTCAAACTAAACAAGCTGTTGCAGATGCAATCGGAATTGATTTGGGCACGTTTGCAAAAAAAAGAAAATATTTTGAATTGCCCTGGCCAGGGGAAAAATTTCCAGAATATAAAGAATTTAGTGCCAATGATTTCCTAGATACAAAAGACATTTTATGTGGAATAAAAGAAGGAAATGTAGAAAATAAACATTATAAAGATCCAGGGAGTTATTTGTGGTATTTTTTTAAAGCAAAAGGAATACAAATTCCTGAAGATCAAGAAAGTTTGGTAAAGGCATTCAATCTCCTGCTGAGGCAAAAAGATCTCTTCCAAAAGGAATACTTCCCCCCCAAAGCCCTACGCAGGGCAATGAACATTCTAATCCATGAAAATCTTGGCGAACACGCTTTACTTCGCATCAATCGCATGCTTCTCGAAGACATCTATCCCAATGCCATAAAAAGAGAAGACACAAAAGTATAATCTATTTTCTTGGCTTGGAAAAATTTCCATTTCCTACAGATGCAGAAATTTTCTGCATCTGCATTCTCTATTGGCTATTGTTTTATATTCTTTAGGTCTCCTTCCTCATCACTGACAGAAATAGCCAGGTAGGCTGTATAAGAGCCACCATCGCCTTTTAATTCCACTTTCTGTAGCCATCCTTGCAAACCGGGTGTTTTGTCGTAAAACCATTCGTGTTTGCCGATATCTCGAACTCCCTGCAAATCACAAGTGACTTTGTTCTTGTTGCAAAGGAAAAGAAGTTGAAAACTGCCAAGAATGTCATTTTCATTGTTGGTGAGCTTCAGCAATTTAGAAGAAATAAAAAAAGCTATTCCTGAATATTTCCAAGAATTGTTATTGCTCCTACCAGCGATGATTGACGCTAACTCTAATCCCAAGGCAAGGATATCTCTAGGTGCATTAGAGTCTTGTTCCAAAAAACTGATTAAAATAGAGCGACTATCTCCCTCTCGGATTAAGCCTTTCCAAAGAATGTACTCAGGGTGGATTCTTGCAGTCGGACTGTTTTCGTTTATTTTCCATATATCGCTGAGTGTATTCCAATCTTTTCCATCAACGACTAAGACTTGTACTTCATCGCATCCTATTTCACTTGTCTGCTTACATTCCAAACTTCGTAACACCACCTGCACGATTTTAGAGGACTGTTCTTGGGCATCAATAGAGATAAGAAGCAAAAAAAATATGAAAGAAAGGACTTTTTTTACCATGATTTTCCCCTTTATTTGAATAGATCAAAAAACGCAATACTAACTAATTCTTATCCTCCTTGTTATTGCAAAATCTAGGCCAAAATTTTTATACAACATGAAGAATAATGTAATTGTTATAAAATTCTATTAAATAAAGGATTATAGAATTTATATCCAGTATAATGTTATATTACTATTATTTGGTTAGCCTGCAAGCATCCCAAAAAATCCCTAATAGATTCGGAATTTTTCCGAATGACTTCTCTATCTATAATAGTTCTAATTTTCATATTTTTGCTTTTTTCTCCTATTTAATGCCTATTATGAGAAAAAATTCCATTTAAATTCCATAAAATGTTATTTATAAGTATATTTATACATATATATATCTTTTTCTTATTTTCACAAGAAATTTCCTGAACTCTTCTTTTGTAGCCATAGACTATGGTTTAGTATCACGCTCAATTGCTAAAATTTTGCCTATTTTTATATAAAAACTGCCATATCATCTTAAACCTAGCACTAAATATTCCAACTGATTCTGTCGATGCTACACAACCATAAAAGCATTCATACTTTTTCCTACGTGATGATGGGGAAACCCTTCAAAAGGGTTTCCCACAGATAGCTCCCATAAAATTACTTACATCATTCTCTCCATTGATCTTGTATTTTTAGAGATTTTTCCCAGGGAATCTGGATATAACGGTCGCTGCCTCCTTCCCAATTCACTTTTTTCTCGATATATTTATACTTTACTATCGAACCTTGCGGCAACAAAAATTTCATCTGATATATATTGTCTTTTACAAGAGTCATCGGCCCCGCTGCTTTTTGCGTGTTCCATTGCCCTAAAACAGGAGAACCTCCAATTACATAAACTTCTTTTGCCTCATGTGTAGGCATAGTGACTTCAAAAATGGTTTCTACCATTTTGGGATTTTTGGTTCTCTCCACGCATTTTTCAAAAAGCTTAGCATATTTTCCTGAGACAGAAGGTGTCAAAAAAATCAGACAACGTTTTGCAGGGATATCTAATGCCAATTTTGTTCCTTCAATCGTTGCTTCATGCAGGGAGGTGGTGTCTTTATATTTTGCATTTACCAAAAAACTATCTAAGGCTTCTAATGGGATTTGTACCTGCTGAGAAGCATCTCCATTGTTTAAAACAACAAAGGCTATCTGATCCTCAAAAACTCTGGCAAAAGCATAGATGCAAGGAGATTGCCATAGATGTACCTGAATGCCTGAAGTAAGAGCAGAAGATGAGAGTCGAGTCTGAATGCATTTTTTTACATATTCTCTTATTTCTCGATTTTTTCCAAACTCCATCATCTTCCTATTATCAGGATCTCCTTCTCCTTGCATTCCGACTTCTGTACCATAGTATAAAATAGGAATCCCCCTGATGCTAAAAAGAAAAGAGATACCAAGCTTAAAACGTTCAATATCGCCCTTCATAGCAGTTAGAAAACGATCTACATCGTGGTTATCCAAAAAGGTCCCTAAAAATCTCGCATCGTGAGAATAATAACGATCTTGAAAAAATAAGTCTCCAAGCTCTTCTGCTGTCTTACCTGACATAACGCGTAAAGCCACATGATACAGAGGATAGTCTATAATAGAAGTAAATTCCAATTTACTGTATTCTATACAAGTATTTGTATTTCCATCGCAAACTTCTGCCAACAGAAAGAAGTCTGATTTTTCATCGCGAATTTTTTGGTTATATTCCTCCCAAAAACTCTTAGAGACATGCTTTACAGCATCGAGCCGAAATCCAGCAGGCTTTAATTGTCTAATCCACATAAGAGAGGCGTTGATTAAGAGATCACGAACCTCTTTGTTTGTATGATCAAAGCAAGGCAAGCCATGAAGATTTCTCTTTTGGTCAAACCAATGGGCCTTTTCTTTTACAAGATGAGAATCGTATCCAACATGGTTTACAATAATATCAAGGATGAGATGAATGTCATTTTTTTTGAGCTCTTTAGCAAGAGATGTTAACTCTTGCCATGTTCCAAAATGCTCTTCTAGTTCAAGTGACATAGGGTTTTTTGGCCAATACCCATGGTAAGCGTATTTCCCAAAAAATTCAAGATCTCTGTTATCTAAGACAGGAGAGAGCCAGATGGCCGTAATGCCAAGCTCTTTTAAATATGGAATTTTTTGAATAAGGCCAGCAATATCCCCTCCCTGGTATGCCTCAGGATTTTTGGTATCTACCTTATAGTTGTTGAGAGTATTGCCATCATGAAATCGATCCAGCAAAACAAAATAAATCACATTTTTGGGCCATTCTATACTATTATTTTTGGGTATAGCTGCTTTTAGAGAGCTGAAAAATATAGCAACGGCGAGAAAGCTTAAAAATACAGCAAGAGCGAGAAGAGATAAAATATATTTTTTTTTCTCAGACATCTTTTTCCTTTCAAAAAAGGGCGGCACTCCCGCCCTTATTAATATCACTCATTAACAAAATACAGAACGTTATCATTGATCTTTTTTGCTGCATCTAATAGGGCTTGCTGTACTGCTTTCATGCTTTTGAGCCCAAGCTCCATACTCGGATTGCAGGCATCTGTTTCTATGTAGGAATACATAGGTAGAGGAGGTGGGGCGACGGCATATTGGATTTGTTCCATAAACGTTCTGATAATAGGGTCTACCTGTATATTGGGATACTTGGGATGCTTTTCTTTTCCCATGAGAATATCGGCGGCTCTTCGATTCACAGGAACCTGTTTGAGAGCATCGCACCATTCTACCTGGGTTTCCCAGGATGCCATATAGTTGATAAAATCGTAGGCTATTTCTTTATAGGGGCTTTCTTCAAAAACGATCATACTGTTCCCGCCTACATTGGTAGCAGACTCAGGCACTTCGCCTAGCCCTAAACGATTTGCTTCCTCTTGGGATACCTTCGGGATCAAAGCTACATCGAAGTCCAGTTTCTTATCCTGAAATTTTTGTACGTTCCAAGGCCCCATAAGAATCATAGCGTACTTTTCATTCAAAAAACCCACATCAGGCCCAATTGCTCCTGATTTCCAGGCACCTGCTTCTATTTTATGTTTAGCGTACAAATCCACTTTGAATTGAAAGGCAGCAGTAGTTCTTGCATCGCCCAATGTGCATATTTTTTTTCCACTTTCGTCTATTTTAACGAATTGAGCATTATAGCCTCCGAAATAAGGCATAGTCCACCAGAGGGAATTGTTCATGGCAAATCCATAGTATTGATCGCTTCCTTCCTGGTATGTTAAAATTTTGCCATAGGATATCAGCTCATCCCATGTACGAGGTGCTCTTTCAGGGTCAAGACCTGCTGCTCTCAGCTCTCTGGCTCTGGCGCGGAACATCTTTTTGTTCCAGAAAAGTGCCAGACAGGAAGCCTGCTCTGGAAGTCCATAAAGGTGTTTTTCGAACTTGCCTTTTTTGTTTTTGATTTCTACGATATTCGCCTTAAAAGGCCCAGGCATATATTCCTTGCCTTTTTCTTCTATAGACGTTGAATCAAAATTTTTCAAAAGATCCAGCTTTACAGCTACCTGATGATATGCCAGTTCCAGAACCTTCTGCACATCCACTCTGGCAATATCAGGAGTTTTCTTGCTCAAACAAGACATCTTGATGTTCGTAACCAAATCATCAAAAGGCACTTGTTTTGCTAAAATTTTTACTTTTTTATTGTGTTTCTTTTCATATTCTTGAGAAAATTTCAAAGCAAGTTCCTCAAATTTGGCATTCTCAGAGCCTTTATAGGTAAGCCAGGCAGTAAGAACGATCTCATCCGAAGATTCGCTTGTTTGATTTCCACAGCCCACAAGAAATAGGCAAAAGATAACAGACAGCATTTTAAAATTTTTTTTCATTTTTTTCCTTTAAAGAGAATATACCGCAGTATTAAGTACTGCGGTGATTTTTTTATTCTTTTACTGATCCACTTGTCATTCCTTCGATGAAGACTCGTTGTGCTAGCAGGAAGAGAATGGCAATGGGAAGAATGGAGAAGCAGGCACCTGCCATCATCATTTCCCAATCCTGACCATACTGGCCTCGGAATAAGGCAAGGCCTACGGGCAAGGTGCGGTAGACAGAATCAGGGGTATTGACGATGAGCTGCCAGAGGAAATTTCCCCATTGGCCTACAAAGGTGAGCAAGAAGAGCGTAACCATGATGGGTAAGGAAAGCGGAATGATAATAATCTTGAATATCTGGATTTCGTTTGCTCCATCAATGGTCGCTGCTTCAAAAAGAGAATCAGGAATGGTGCTGATGTATTGACGCAAGAGGAAAAGCCCGAAAATATTAGCAAGATGAGGTACAATCATTCCCTGATAGGTATTGATCCAATTGAATTTATTCACGATGGCGAATTGGGGTACCATGAAAATCATACCTGGAATCATCATGGTGCTAAGAAGGATGGCAAAGAGTTGCTTTTTCATGAAGAACTCTTTTTTGGCAAACGCATATCCTGCCATGGTACACAGTATGACTGTTGCAAGGGCTGTCCCTGCTGCAACGATTAGGGAATTCAGGAAAAAGGTGCCAAAAGGGAATTCAGGATTGTTCAAGACTTTTGTAAAATTGCTGAAGGTATAGATTTTTTTCATACCTTCCCAGAAGGTTTGTGGCTCCATAACAGAGTACTGAGGCTGTTCTTCCTGAACAACAACACGACCGTGGAAATAGCCATCTTTGTCTTTTTCCAGGGGGTAAGCCTGTTTATTGACTTTAGCCTGCAAAGCATTGGATTCAGGTCTGTATATTTTAAAAACCAGCTCCTTTCCAATGAGTTGCGTTGCATCGCTCAATGCCTTATTGCCGCAACGGCCAGGCTTGAGTTCTATTACAGAATTGCAATCGCCTCCGTCTTTGGGTGGATTGCCCTGATCGGGTGTCCATTTGCTTCCATTGATGACAAATTTGTATTCATAGCGTCCTGGAGCGAAAGGAAGCGTTATTGTCCATACCATTCCCTCCTTGACAAGAGAATTGGCGTTAGGATTCCATCCATTCATTTCTCCTGCTAAATTGACCTTAGTGGCAGCAGGCATGGAGGGATGAAGCCGAGGATCATATTCAAAAGTAGCAA
>CALKWO010000357.1 GCA_938003875.1 uncultured bacterium | reverse complement strand
TTTATCGTTATCTTTATCGTCTAAATGGGGAACTTATTTAATTCCGATTCCTTAAAAAGATTCGATTTACTCTCTTGCAAATGGATATAGGTAAAGACATATTCTGAATCGACCCGGCATCCTACGGAAAAAGAATAGCCCTTGGGGAATTTTTCAGAAAAATCAAAAACGAGTCGCCCCTGAAAAGCCTTCAGAGAATTGTCCCAAAGCAATTCCGCTTCATGAAATCCAAAAAATATAGGATTTTGTGGAAACAATGCCTTGAAAATAGATTCTTTAGCGGAAAATACCATCAAAAGCCTCTGGTATTTGCTTTCTGGAACTTCGCTTACCCATTTTTTTTCCTCTGGCAGACATACCCTGTCAACAATATCCCAGCTTACTTTTTCTGTAATTCTTTCGATGTCGATGCCTATTCCCGAAACAATGGCTTTGGGAGCAACACAAGCCATACCAATATTTCCTGTATGGGTGATTGCTCCACAGATTCCCTCTGGCCAGAGGGGTTCATTGTTTGTTCCTTTAAGCACTGGAAAATTGTAGATTCCTATTTGGGCTAAAGCTTCTTTTGCGGAGATTCTGCCCAAGAAAAAATGCAGCTTTCTTTTTTCTACAGCCTTATTGCTTAAAAGGCTCAGCTCTTCTGCTGCGAGTAATCCTAAATCATAAGAATCCGATATTCTATAGGAAAATCCAAAGTCATGAGGAAAAGGGGAAGAAAAAATAGATTCTATGGCAACTTCCTTTACCATTTTTTACCTGCTTGTCTGTTCTATAGTTACTATAATGCGTAGTCCCATGAATTCTGGGCGATAGACTGTATCCCAACGACTTCTGGTCGCACTGCGGCAGACGTGAGCTACATTGCTCCAGCAGCCTCCCCGCCTTACTCTGTTTTTCCCTTGGGAAGGGCCAGCAGGGTCTTTTCTCATATCCGAAGGATAGGGCGCATCCCAATCCTGACACCATTCTGAAATATTGCCAATCATATCATAGAGTCCCCAGGGATTAGGCTGTTTTTGTCCAATGGATTGGGTTCCACTAAAATCGGATAAATACTGCCGTTCGGGCCAATCTTTGCTTTCAAACCCTCCAGGATATTCTACTTTGCTATTTCCTGCATACCAGGCTATTTTGTCCAATTCTGGAGCATTGTTGATGCCCAGTATTTTAAAATTTCCTGTGTATATCATCGTAGATGTACCTGCCCGACAGGCGTATTCCCATTGGGCTTCTGTTGGCAGCCTGCCTCCTGCTTTTTGCGAAAACTGCCTTGCCTGCTCCCAGGAAACACTATCCACAGGGGTATTGCTTGGAGCGTTTTGGAAATAGGAAGGATTTTTTCCCATAACTGCGAGCCATTCTTCTTGCGTGATTTCGTATTTGCTCATCCAGAAGGGTTTTGATAGGATTACACAATAGCGTCTTTCCTCTTCGTATCTTCCAGGTTCATCAGAAGGTGATCCCATCCAGAATTGTCCTGGAGGTATAAGCATCAGGACTATTTTCTTGCCTTTTATAGCGATTGTCTTTTCTATAGAAAGCGAATGCTTTGCTGCATACCATTTTTGATAGGCTGCTACATATAAATTTTGCTGAGTTACAGGAAGCTTCATCCAGGAATCGCATGTGAAATCCCAATATTCTTCCTTCCAGCATTTCTCTATCAGATACTGGGGTAAAAGTATCCCTGAAGACAGATCTATAGCTGGCTTATTTTTGGGTGCAGGCAATGCTGGATTTTTTTTCGGAGACTGGCTTATTTTGCTCATCCATGTATGAGAAAAAAGCAACAGAATTATGACAAAAAGTGCTATGCACAGCCACAATATCCCTTGCATCATCCTGGATTTTTGAACCAGAGTAGACGGCATTGCAACAGTTCTGTTCGTTGTTCTGCAAGTAGAGGAGAGAGTATTTTTAGTAGGGGGACTATAGTAAGGAACAGAGCCAACTATCTGTCCTTCTCCTTTCAGGGCTTCTACAAAATCCCTGCATGTTGAAAATCGCTGTCTGGGATCTTTGGACAAAGCTTTGAGAATCGCTGCCCATGCCTTTTCTGAAATGCCTTTGATGATTTCTGGCTCTGTGGTTACAATGCTATTGCTGACCTGGAGGATCGTATTCCCCTTAAAAGGAGGCTCTCCTTTCAGCATCTCATAGACGATTACGCCTAAAGCCCATATATCTGTAGAGGCACGGACGATGTTTTCTTTGCCAGCCTGGATTTGCTCTGGTGCAACATACATAGGTGTGCCAAATGTTTTAGGAAGGGACAGATAGCTTTTCCCTGTATGGAGTTGCTGCGCCAGTCCAAAATCCATAATTTTAACGTCTCCGCAAGGCAAAATCATGATATTGGCAGGCTTCATATCCAGATGAAGTATGCCTTTGCTATGAGCAAAATCCAGCCCTGCGGAAATTTGGGTAATAAACTGAAGGGCATCTTTAAAGCCGTATCTTTTCCTTTTATTCAAAGCATCTGCCAGAGTTTCTCCTTCCAGGTATTCAATAACCAGAAAGTAGGTTTCCAGCTTTGTATCTTCGCCAAATTCATACATGGCGCAAATGTTTTGGTGTACAAGCTTGCTGGCTGTTAGAAATTCTCGCTTAAAACTTTCCAGTGTTTCAGGCGACTGGCATAAATACTGAGGCAATATTTTGATGGCGACGACTCGCTGGCCTTTAAAATGAATATCCTCAGAAAGATAGACAATTCCCATGCCTCCTCGTCCTAATTCACGAAGAATTCTATAGCGCCCTGCCAGCTCCATTTCACAAAACTGCCGACAACTGATTCCTGGTTGAAGTTTAATGAGCTTTGGCTGCTTTGAAGCATCTTTTTTACCAAGCTGTAATATATCCAGCTCTTCCCTCAAGCTCATATAGCGCATAAGAAATGTTTTTTCCGAGATTTCTCCGCCATCAAATCTTTGCTCCAGATTTAGCATAGCAGCTCGGATTTCTTCTGGTGTCCTAGACATAGAAACTCTCAATGATTAAAATTTTATGAAATTTTTATAAAAGATACTGGAAATCAGGGGATAAAAAAATTCTTCTTTTTCTAAGGCATCCCAATTCTTAAATCCTAGATCTTTTGCTCTTTCCAAATTTTTTTGAGCAAATTCCTGTTTTCCCATAAGAAGGGAAACCTGGGCTATATGAAGATATATACGAGGATTTTGCTGATTTTCTTGCTTAGCCCTAAGGTAATAGAGTGCTGCATTCTGATAGTTTTTCTCTTCTTCATAAAGTTGCCCCATGGAGCAGGCCGCAAGTGTTTTTTCTTCTCTATTGCCCAGTTGGATTGCCTGAGATAGATGATAGATAGCAGAATCATACAGTTTCAACTCTTTCATCAGAATCCCAATTTTATAATTTGGCAAAGCCTGATTGGATGCCATTTCTTTTGCTTTGATATAATGGGCAAATGCCTTTCGTAAATTGCCTGCCTTCTGGTATGCCTCCCCAAGATAGAGGATGTAATGCCAATCCTGAGAAATCTTATAGTTTCTGGAAGGGAGATGCTTCAAACAGTCCAGGGCTTTTTGCTCCTGGTTCGTTTCCCAGAAAAGACGAGCCAGATTATAATGCAAAATCGTGCTTAAAGGAAAAAGTTTTTTTGCTTTTTCCCAGGCTATTAAAGCATTGTTTCTATCGCCTTGCATTCTATAGGCAAGGCCTAAATCAATGGCAGCATTTTCCAGCTCAGGAGCGATTTTTATGGTATGAAGAAAAGCCCTTGCTGCTTCGCTATATTCTCCCAGAGCCAGAAGCGATCTTCCCAATTCTACAGAATAGATGCCAGAAGGGTATAGAGTTTGGGCTATCTGGAAGCTCTTTCTGGCATCCTGGTAGTTCTTGAGCAAAAGATTTTTTTGCCCTGCCATAAAAAAAACATTGGCAATCAAGCCAAAGAAGCTGCTTAGAAAAAGCAGTGTTGTTACTATATATGCAATCGCTATAAGAAATTTTCTGGGTATATACAAAGGCTTTGCTTTGCAAGAAGCATAGCTTGTAATCATGGAAAAAATCCAAAAGCTCGAAGCAGACGCCATCGGAAAAGAAAAAAGGCCTAATATCAGAAAAGCCAGAAATACACTGATAAGAGCGCGTGCTTCCTTTCGTTTTTGTTTTTCTTCTGATTTCAATAAAATAAAAAGTTGCCAAAAAGTACAAAAGACAATGCCCAAAAAGCAAATCGCTCCAGGGATGCCAGTTTCGCAGGCAATCCAAAGTATATCATTATGAGGGTGTTCTACGAGTCTTCCCTCAGAAAGAATATATTCTTCCTGGGTGCGGTAGTATGGATAATGAAAAGAATATTGGCCTGAGCCTATGCCTGTCCAGGGGTTTTTAGAAATCATTTCTCCTGTAGACTGCCATAATAGATAGCGGACTTTTCCTGAGCCTTCCTCCCAATTTGTAAGCTCCTGGCATCGCCAAAAAAACTGCATCCTGATAGAAGAAAAAAGAAAAGGTGTGCTTGCAAGACAAAATCCTGCAAGAGCAAAAAGTACCATTTTCTTCCAGGGGAATCGATCTGTGGAAAAAAGGAACAAAAGAGTATAGCAACAAGTCCCTGCAATGAATGCAAGCCATGCTGCCCTGCTCCCTGTGCGTATCATATAGAAGAAAAGAATCCCCCATCCTATCCATCGGAATAAAGACACCAAAAAGGATACTTCTGGCAAAGCCATAGCCAGAATCAAAAGAACAGCCATAATCGAGGCTGCGAGATTGATATTTCCAAAAGTAGAGACATAAGCTGGATAAGAATGAACATGCCCAATATGAAAAGACTGGTATATCCCATATAATGCAGCCAAAACTCCGCCATAAAAAAGGATCTGGAGATTTTTTCCCAGCCGTTCTTTGTAGTGAAAGCAAGAGAAAGAATGGCAAAGTAAAACGATGAGCCACTGGCTCATTCTGTCCCAGGCATTATGCCAGTACATTGCCTTGAACGTAGACAGAAACAGGAAAAAAAAGAATCCTAGATAGAATATATGGATTGAATCCAAAGATATAGATATATTTTTTTCTTTTGAAAAATTTCTAAAAAATAAAAAACATGCCAGAACTACCAACAAAACAAGCAAAAATTGTTTTGGAATATCCTGATTCGTAAAAACAGGTGCAAAGGCAAGAGGTAAAAAAAAAAGCAAAAGAGAATAAGCAATTTTTGATATCATTTTTTTATCCAACGGAGCATGTTTCCATGCTCCTAGCGAAAAAAATTATTCTTGTTTTTGGGCTGGTTTAAAAGGGGATTCGTCCACAAGGCGATTGATTTTTTTCATAAGGATGAATCCAGAAACGAGTAGCAAAGGAATAACCAAAATTGCCAATCCATAGAAAACTAAAGCATTGTAAAGACCATGCAATAAAATTCCAATCAGAAGGCCTATTACTGTAAGACCTAGGGCTTTGCTTCTTGTTGGAGCAAACCTTGCCTCGCCAAGATATACACCTACAAAACCCGAAAAAATAGCATGAGCGGGAGTAGAAAGTACGCCTCGCATCAGGCCAACCCAGGTGGCTCTGGTAGCATCGCTCATAGAGCCAATGTTGAGAATATACATTACGTTTTCTAAAGCTGAAAAACCCATAGCCGCAGCAACCATGTATACAACGCCATCTACCTTCTCATTAAAATCTTTGTTGGGGTAAATGAATACTTTGACAACAGAATATTTGAAAAATTCTTCAATGGGTGCTATCACCAAAAAGCAAATAGCAAGGTTCAAAGAGAGAAACTGTTGCATGCTTTGCGCTGTAATCTGAAAAACCTGGCTCTGAAAAAACCATTCCAGAAGACCCGCTGGAAGAATGGAAACAATGCCTATAAAAAAAATCTTTACGACCTGGCTTGTGGGTTCTGGTTCCCATTTATCTTTTTTATACATATACCATACATAAAAAATTGCAGGAGCAAAACCCAAGAAAAAATAATAAGAATAAAGCCACACAGCAATCTCCTTTAAAAAAATTTTTGATGAACCGTAAAGTGCAATTTATGATAGCAATAAACTTGTTACAATAACAAGCAAAAATTTTCAGACTATAGCCATTTTTTTACTGTTTCGATAAAATTTTCCTTGTGGAATTCCCCTTTGAGAATATATGCATCTGCGCCTGCCTCTACGCCTCTGAGTATATCTTGCTGAGAGCCTTTGGTAGAAACTATGATGATAGGAAACTGGTATTTTTTATTTTCTCTTATTCTTTTGGTAAGCTCCAGGCCATCCATCTCAGGCATTTCCACATCGCTGATGAGCAAATCGGGCTTATATTCTCCTAGTATCTCTAAGGCAACCTTTCCATTCTCTGCTTCCATTACCTCATAGTTGTATGTTTCCAGAATGATTTTTTCCATCTCTCTGGTAATAGGGCTATCCTCGACTAAAAGAATTTTCTTTTTCATCGGCAAAGAGATGATCTGTGGGTTTTTGGTGGTTCCTTGCAGCATTTTTCCCATATTGAGAATATAGGCAAGATCCCCTTCATCCAGCAATGTCGCTGCAGAAAACAGGCGGTATTTTTTTAAGAAACAATTGAAAGGCTTTGCTATTACCTGCCTCTCTCCTAAAAATTTATCTACGATATAAGCATAGTAGCTTCCATCCTGCATTTTTAAAACCATTACAGGAATCCTGTTGTTCTGAGCATACTGCTGATCGGGTATGGTAAATCCAAATTTTTCGTGAAGCGATTGCAAAAAGATATTTTTCCCTTGAACCGAAATGGTTTTTTGCCCACTGATAGTCTGAATATCTACACTCTTTAGATACATTACCTCTTCTACAAAATAGTGAGGAATGCCCACCAATAGCTCGTTTACCTTAATCAATAGAATAGAAAGCTTTGTAAGGGTCGTGGGGATTCTGATAACAAAAGAAGTACCTTTGCCTTTTTCTGATATTACCTGAATTTTTCCGTCAATAGATTCTATAGTATTTTTTACAATATCAAGCCCTAATCCTCTTCCTGAAATCTGGTCTGCTTCTTTGTTTGTCGTAAGACCTGGTAGGAAAATCAATTCTATTTTTTCTTTCTCGGATAAACTTTTGATTCTGGGCATTTCTTCCAGGCCCATTTCTAAGGCCTTGTTTACAACTTTTTCTGGATCAATTCCCTGTCCATCATCGCTGATGAGAATTTCTACTTCCTGCCCCTTGGCTTTTGCCTGAATGCTTAGGTTTCCATACCTCGTTTTACCTGAACTCTGTCTTTTTTCAGGATCTTCGATTCCATGCCCTATAGCATTGCGGAGAATATGAAGAGAAATTTCCATGACGTTTTCCAGAATCGTTCTGTCCAGTTCTGTTTCCATCCCTGTGGTTGTCAGCCTGACCTCTTTCCCCATACTTTTGGCAATATCATAGACCCCTCTCTGAAAATATTGTCCTGCAAAGGAGAGAGGAACAAGACGAAAGGAAAGGTTTTGGTTCATCAGATCTTCTGTAGATGATTCCAGATCAAATAGCAGGTTTGTGCATTGCTCATAAAATTTTTCTTGAAAATTCCAGAATTGAGATATCTTTTGTCTGGCATCTTTTGGACAAGATTCTGGATGGATATTCAGAAAACTTTGTAGAGAACGATATACTTCCTTAAAATTTTTTTTATTTTTTTGTGATGATTTGATGAGGTTTTGCAAAAAATTCAAAAGAAGAGTTACTTTTTCTATCTGAAAAGAAAATACTTCCAGTTTATGAATAGGAATAGGGAGAGTTCCTTTTACTGGATTTTTTTTATCTGTAGGTGTGATTTTTTTTTCTGTGCGAATGGTAGATTCTGAAAATTTGTGTCCTGCAGGAAGCTTCCTTTGGGTTTTTAGCGGATCATCGAATATTTCCCTGAGAGCAGAAACGCTTTGGGATTCTTCAGCAAAAATTTCTTCTGCATTGTCTTTTACGACCTTGGTTATATCGTTTTCAGCACCTTCCTCTGTACGAGCTTTTTCCTCTTCTGCTTTTATAGCGGGATTCCTGGTTGTAATATGCTCTACTTTGGTATATTTTTTGGTCACCCCAATGCTTTCCAATTTTTTTTTATCGGAATACTTACTCTGAAGCTCTTTCTGTAAAAGGCTCTCCATCGAATTCAATTTTTCGACCAGCTTGTCTACTGAGATTTCCCACATTTTATGCCTTTGAACCTGCTGGATTTTGTCTGCCAGGCTCTGCAAATGCTCGGATGCAGTGTGTATCCCTAAAATTTTGGTGTCACCCTTTAAGGCTATAACTTCCGACAAAACGGACTGAAGCTTTTTATGGTCTGGCACCAAAGTATCTTTCATGCTGGCCAGGAGTGTGTTGATTCTTCCAAGACGAGTGGGATACATCCTGCAAAATTCCATGACAAGTTCATGTGTGATCGCTGAATCTTCAGGAGTTTTTTCCAATCCCAGATTATCGCTATTATTCCTATTAATATCTTCCTGCAATTTTCTCTTTATATTTTGTATTTTTTCATTATTTATATCTTTATTTTGTATTTTAGAATCTATAATTTCGAGAATAATATCCAGCGATTCTAAAAAAAGGTCAGAAGATGTTGTCCATTGCTCTTTTCTTTGAACTTCATGGAATTTTTCTTCTAAAATATGGACAATATCTGCTATCTCTGCAATCATCAGCATCCTTGCTTCACCTTTTAGTGTATGAAGCTCCCTGCATATATTCTGTATTTTACCGAAATCAGGGTTAGGAGAGTCCTTTTCATTCAGAAGGAATTCGCTGATTTTGGCTATGCGTTCCTGGCATACTTCCTGAAACTGGTTCAGTAGCTTTACAGTAAAATTCTCCATAAACTTTCTCTCTTTTTTTCCTAGCTTTCGTGAGGAGCAAGATTGTAAAGATTTTCTACCTGATCCTTTACTTTTTGAACCAATCCATTAAGATCACTGAGTTGCCTGGAGGTTTCTTTTACGCCAAAGGTGTTTTCTCTGACAACATCGGAAATTTCGTTCATGCTTCTTACTGATTGCTCAGTAGCACTGGTCTGCTGCTGGATAGCTAAAGAAATCTGGCTACTGGCATCTTTGATGGATTTTACCATAGAAAAAATGCTTTCAAACTCTTTGGCTGTTTTTTCTACAACAAGAATCCCTGATACTGTGGTCTTTACGCCTTCCTCTGTAGCGATTACAGAAGAATTGATGGCCGTCTGGATATCTCGAATCACTTCTTTGATTTTGGTTGTAGATTCCGATACTCTCTCGCTTAATCGTCTCATTTCCTTTGCCACAACGGAAAAACCTTTTCCTGCTTCTCCTGCTTTTGTGCCTTCCAATGCTGCATTCAAGGCAAGGATATCTGTTTTATCTACTATGGTTTCAATGATGTCCAGGATAGTTCCTATTTCCCTGCTTTTTTCATTGAGATCCAATATCCTTTGGGTAATAGAATTCGAACTTTTCTGTATATTTTGCAAAGCTTCCTGGGAAAACTTCAAAGTCTGTGCTCCTTGCTGGGCAATTTCATGAGATTTTTGGGAAATATCAGCGATATTTTCGGCAAGTTTAGCGATTTGTTTGGCACTACGAGCAAGTTCTTCGAGAGTAACGGTAAAATCCTGTAAGCTGGCACTGGTTCTTTCCATGCCTGTGCTAGGATCGCTTGCAATAGAAATGATCTTTTCTAAAAATTCTCCTATGCTTGCAGAAGCTTTTTTTAGATCAGCGATTAAAAAAAACATGCCACCGATCATATTTTTTTCTTCTTCATAGTGATTTACGAGTTCCTGAAGCTTTTGATTTTTTTGCTCTACATCCTTGAATGGAGAAGTCTCTTCTTCGATTTTGCTTTTTTCTTTGAATGTACCTGATACAAATAGCCATAATGCCAGATAAATTAACGGAAAGAAAATAATAGCGAGTAAAAGAGCATCCATCATTGCAACAAGGGTTGGGTATTGTAAATTCATGCTTTTTAAGAAAACATCCACTCCTGTTTCTATAATAAACAAAAGAATGGACAACAACAATGCCAGGCGAAAAGGAGAAAAAAAAGATTGAATGATCTGGTTATTTTTTTCCATGATAGTAACACTCCTCATAATTGAATCCCTAACCTATGCTAAACCAATTTTTCCGCATCGAGAATGATACAAAAAGAATCTGCAAAAATCGAAATTCCTATAACACAATTCCCTGGAATTTTTCTTTGTATTAAAGAAGGAAGTTTCTTAAAGCATTCCAGCGGAATTTCTTCTATGTCCATGACTTCATGAGCAAGCAATCCTATCTTTTCTCCTGGCTGGCCAGATTTCAAAAAAAGAATTTTTTGATAAGGCATCTTTTCTCCAGGAACATCCCATTTTTCCATAAGATCCAATGCTTTAAAGCTCGTGTTTTTATAAGATGCAATATTGGCTATCCCTTCAATACAATGAGGGTCTATTCCCCAAAAGCTTTCCCCTATTCGAAATTTCAACAAGCTTACTTTCGTATCCATATTTTAGCTCTGCATCTCTTCCATGCTTTGTTTTATCAATTTGGGCAAATCCAGAAGAATAATCAAACGATTTTCCACTTTCACATAACCTAGAAAAAATTTTCCCTGAGGCTGGCTTTGAATATCCGCTGGAATATTTTGTATGCTCTCTTTTGTAAATGTCAGGACATCCACTACTTTAGGAACTTCAAGAGCAATGACCATATCTTCTACTTTCAGGACAATCAAGCGCGACCTTTTTTTGTCCAGGCGACTGGAAGGGATTTTGAGCAATTTTTCCAGGCTCAAGATCGTAATGATTTCCATCCGCCAGTTTATTACGCCAAGAATATAGGATGGCAGACCAGGAAGAAAATGCCATTTGGAAGGAGGTAAAACCTCTTCTACTTCCTTTACTGGTATTGCAAAATTTTCAGAAGAAGCCTGAAAAATCAGCATATCCATTTCCTCTTTGGGCATTTTCTCTCCATCCAACCCATAAGTTTTAATGCCTGAGATAGACTCCAGGCTCTTTTTTAAAGGAGATGTTGTGTCCATGTCTATTTGCCTCTCAGGTATCTCTCTATACTGGCCAGGAGAAGATTTCCATCGAAAGTTTTAGGAATATATCCATCAGCCCCTACTTTTTTAGCTTCCCGTCTTAGTTCTGATTCATCCATAGAAGAAAAAAGTACAATTTTCATAGCCTGCCCTTTGGCCGTTTTTTTCAACATTTCCGTAATTTCGCTACCTTTCAAAATAGGCATATTCACATCTACTAAAACCAAATCCAGGTTTTCATGGAAAACATATTTATTGATTTGATCCCAGCTTGCAGCCACATATACCTCATGTTTCTGACCTAAAATTTCCATAGCGAGTTTACGAAAATCCTCTAAGTCATCCACAACTAAAATTTTTGCCATAACCACCTCTGATTTTTATAAAATTATAAAACATTTTTACGTTATCGCGAATTTTGTACCTATATTCCGCAGCTTGTAAGTGAACTTTTTTGATTTTTAAAGAGAACCACA
>CALKWO010000356.1 GCA_938003875.1 uncultured bacterium | reverse complement strand
AATCTTTCGTAAGCTCTTGGTAATCAATAATCCAGATTTAACATTGTCAAATTATGTATGATCCTTCATTTCCCATAAGTTTTAAAATTTTGTCTTGCAATAGATTGTAGCCGCAGGGTTGCGCCGAAAAAGTCAGCTCTTCTCCAAAGCCGAACGCCAGCGCAATCCCTGCGTCTTTTCTCCATTATCTCTCAATAGGCGAAATAATTTGTTATTTTTTTATCCAGAATAGATAGAGTATTGTCAATAAGACACACATAAGAGAAGATGCTTCAGGAACAGCCTGGACAGGGTTGAAGACAAGATCATCCATGGAGCCACCACTTTGACCAGGCAATCCCAAAATTTCGACCTTATGGATTCCAGCCTGAGAATAGATAACATCCACGCCTCCATCAACTGCACCTGAATACGTTGTATGGTCTTCATAATGCAACAAATTCGCATTTATATCAAAAAAAGAGACACGAAAGGTTTCAGAAGCACTATCGCCGTCTCCAATACGAAAATTCACATAATCTGTAATGCCATTGGTTCCCCCTGGGGTTACAAAGCGAAATGTTAGCTTATCTCCAGGGCCACCATAACAAAGAGCCATCGGGGCATCACCACCAAAAGGATATACTCCGAAATCAGGAACAGATACGCTTCCTGTCTGTCCATAATTCCCGCTATAAGAAAAGATAACGCCCTGTGCTTGATACTGGTTGGTCACATATACAAACCTGGCCAGATCTTCAAAAGTGATGACCACAGAGAATCCAAAGCTCTGCATCAATAGCAGAAAACATAGGAATAGAATGATTTTTTTCATAGTGTTTTCTCCTTTTATCTATTTCATCAACAAAAGAGTAACATAGGGAATAAGAAAAACAAAGAAAAACAAAATTTTGAAAAATCCGACCATGCAATAAAGCACAACATTGAAGGTTTCTCTTGGCATAGGATAGAATTTGCTGTGTATTTTATATATCCATCCTGTAGCAAAGCTACAGACCAAGGCTGTAAAGACAAGCATAACACCAGAAATAATGGTGCTAATCATAAAAAACTGACGTAAAGCTTCTATATTCATAAAATTCCCTTTCTATAAAAATGTTACCTAACACGGATAAACCGTAATCAAAAAGAAAAAAATTTACCGCAGAGGCGCAGAGGTCGCAGAGAAAAATTTTTATATTTTTTATTCCTCTCTGCGCTCTCTGCCTCTCTGTGGTGAAAAATCTTTACACTTTTGTACGAGATTTCAGTCATAAGTGACTAATCCGATCAGGAAATGACCTCGCGGATCAGCTCTTGTGCAGGCGGTTTTGCTTCTTTTATGATAAAGGCTTTTTCCAAAAGTCGCGTTGCTTCTTGTTTTTTGCATTCATCGTCGTAGTGGATCGTACAAAGCCTATCTCCTGGCTGTACTTCATCGCCAATCTTGGCAAGGTCTGTAAACCCTACAGCAGGGTTGATTTTGTCCTGGATTGTCTCTCTTCCAGCTCCCAGAACCATCCCTGCTATGCCCACTTTCAGTGCTTCGATTTCATAGACATATCCTTTTTGCGACGAACAGAAGGCTTCCTGGTATTTTGCTTTAGGCAAAAGACTATAGTCGTCTGCTACTTTAGGGTTGCCACCTTGATAGGCAATGATTTCTTTCATTTTTTCCAGGGCAATGCCTGACAAAAGCTTTTCTTCTACCAGCTTTCTGGCTTTTTGTATGTCTTTTTCCAGATTTCCTAAAACAACCATATGCGCAGTGAGTTCTATAGTGATATACTGCAAATCTTTTGGGCCTCGCCCCTTCAAGCATTCAAAAGATTCTATCATTTCCAGAGCATTTCCAACCATCTCTCCTAATGGTTGGTTCATATCTGTCAAAAGAGCCACGGTAGGACGGTTCATATTTTTGCCTATCTCTACCATGTTGCTGGCCAAAGTCTTTGCATCGGTAAAGGATTTCATGAAAGCCCCTTTTCCGTATTTTACATCCAGAACCAGGGAATCAATTCCCTCTGCTAGCTTTTTGCTCATGATGCTGGCACAGATCAAAGGGATACTTTCGACCGTTCCTGTCACATCTCGCAAGGCATAGAGCTTTTTATCAGCAGGTGCTATATTGCTGGTTTGCCCAATCATGGACACCCCAAGCTTTTCAAGCTGCTTTTCGAATTCTTTGGGCGAGAGGTCTACCCTAAATCCTTGCATGGATTCTAGTTTATCGAGAGTTCCCCCTGTATGTCCCAATCCACGACCACTAATCATGGGCACGCATAGTCCACAACAAGCTGCAAGAGGTGCAAGGATAAGAGAAACCTTATCTCCCACCCCCCCTGTAGAATGCTTGTCTACTTTGGGTTTGGAAATGCCAGGAAAAGAAAGGACTTCGCCAGAATTCATCATAGCCTGAGTCAGATAGCTTGTTTCCTGAGCATTCATTCCTCTCAGGAAAATAGCCATTAAAAGAGCGGAACTCTGGTAGTCTTGAAAATATCCATCCACGACTCCTCTGACAAAGTATTCAATTTCTTCTCTGTTTAAAACATTTCCATCGCGTTTTTTCATAATAATATCTTGTGGAAACATTATAAAATCCTCCGATTAAATATAAGGCCATAGTTGTTCCGGACATATTTTACCTTCTGAAAGCAAAAGTGTCATTTGTTGAAATAGAGAATTGCCATAGTCTTCCAGATGATGAGCTATATCATAGCGAGAAGGGCCATTGGCAATCAATTCGCGTAAGCTTCTATCCGCCCAGATGCAATTCCACAGAATGGTTTCCTCTTTGTACCCTGTGTTTTCACAAAAATCGCATCCTGTTGATCCTTTAGCAATCACATCGGCTAAAGCAGGGTCGGATTGAAGAAAAAAACCAGGCAATGAAATATTTTTAGTACATTTAGGACAAAGAAAAGAAATAGGTGCAAAAACAATTATACTTCTCAGAACCCTCGAAAGATAAATTTCTGGGATACGGCGTACAGCCCAAGATAAAGCGTCCGTAGAACTAGCAGCAGATACAGAAAGCAGCACCAATCTTCTCAACAAAATTTGCTGCCAGTACTGATCGGGAATATTTCCTTCTATGTATAGAGCATCAGGATTACCATATAGCAGGCTTTCAAAGGAAAAAGGCAGTATATTTCTGTCTATCTGAAAGACTGTATCTGTCTTTTCCAGGATGCCTATCTCCACAGAAAAACTTTTGTATCCATTGGCCTGGTATTTTGCTAAAAGGCAGTGAGCAAGGCTGCGGGTCACATGATTGTCGGGATTCACAAGAAGAATCAATCCATTCGGAATTTTTTGCAATTCTTCAATGTCTTTAGAGATATTGCTACTTCTTGGCAAAGAGAAAAAGATATTCTTTTGGGAAGTTGCCTCAAAGGCAAGGGTCATAACATCCCCCGAATTCCCTGACAAAATGCTAAGATTCAATTTGACTTGCCTACCCTGTAGCATGGTTTGTATGGTCTTTTTCGGAACTTCCCTTACAGATGGCAACGCCCCCCCTAAAATTTTCAAACGGGAAGAGACTGCCAGAGAAAAAGAAATGGGAGATCTCTCTTGCTGAACCATCTTTCCCTGAATGCGATAGTATACGACCAGTTCGTTCCCTTCTGGTGTAAAATGGATCTCTTGTGCATTGCTCTGAAAGGCTTTGCTCAGATGGCGAAAAACAAAGAGTACTGCTCCAGGGTCCTCGATTTGATCCTCTGCTGATCCAGCGAGTGCTTTAGAATCATGCATAGTAAGACTTTTAAAGCATTCTTTCAGCAAAGCAACGATAGCACTCGTTGTTCCAACCGCAAAATGGATATTCACGACATCGAACATTTCCACAAGTTCGGCTCTCAAATCGGTATTGAGTGGGTTACTCATAACGATGAGGACTTCATTATCGCCCTGGAATAAAGGGATAGCACGGCATTTCCAAAGAGTTTCAGGAGAATACTGCTGGAGCTTCTCTTTATCCAGCATCTCTGAAACTACCTGTAAAAAGGGCACGCCTAGCTCACTGGCTATAGCAAAAGCAATGCTTTCTTCTGTTACCTTTCCTAGATCGATTAAAACCGAAGCAAGGTCTTTTCCTGTATCCTGAGCATGCCTTCTTGCCTCTTCCATATCTTGTTCATTGACAATATCGTAGGCATTTAAAATATTTTCTAATTGTACATCTGCTTCTTTTGTAGCCATCTTATAACTTCCTGGGGTTGCATCCCATTTGAATGAGTTTTGTCTGGAGGAGCTCTATTTCAATCGGTTTAGGCAAAAAATCTACCTTTTCAAAAGCACTGATTATATACTGATGGGATTGTACATCCGAATGGGCAGACATAAGAATTACAGGTATTTTCGACAGACTGGGAATGCCTCTTAAATGCGTAAGCGCAGTATAGCCATCCATGCCAGGCATAAAAATATCCATTAAAATCAAATCAGGCGGACTTTTTTTCGCCTGCTCCAGCATTTTTTTTCCATCTGTTGTTTCTATCACTTCAAACCCCAACTGTTTGATAAGTTCTTTGATAAAATTCAAATGTATGGCATGGTCATCCGCAATCAAAATTTTTTGTGAAGGTTGTCGTGTATTCAAAATTTTTCTCCTCATTACGGGGATTTTTTTTGGGAAAAAAACGAGTGGTATCCATGACAATAAATGCACTTTTGATTCTTTTCTTCCTTGCTATCATGACATTTCTGACACGTTTGTAAATCCAGAGAAATCCATGCTTGAGAACTACTTGATTCCTTTTGCCTGTGGCAACTTTCACAGTCCATGCTTTTATGAGGGCTTTGAGAATGTGAAAAAGAATCGTACATTCTTTCTTTTTTCTTTCCTTGATGAAAAGAAGATTTAAAAATTCCATTATGGCAATAGTTACAATTGCTTAGAGCCTGATAAGAATTCCCATAATTTTGATGGTTCAAATGGCATTTTTTGCATACATCTTCCTGAGGCAAAAAAGAAAAATCCTTGTCTTTCATTGTGTGGCAGGCAAAGCATTCCTGCCGATACAAGATATTATTTCTTGCCTTTGCTTTCATGCCTTCCAGATGGCTTTTATGGGAAAAGGGAAGTTGATTGGCTTTTACTTCTTGGAATTCTATTACAATATCTCCATGGCATTTTTTACATACATCGCTTCCATCCCATCGCATGTTATTTCCCATATCCAAAACAGAGCTATGGCAAGACAGACAATCTTTTGCCCCTGGCTTTTCGGGAAGATGCTGAAAATGAGAAAAGCGACTCACTTGTTTGATTGGTAAAGGGATCTCCTTTCCTTTATGGCATTGAGAACATTCTTCCTTCGCCATTTCATGTGATCCGCTTAAAGTGATCTTTCGTATCTTATTTTCGTGAGATTCTTTTTTAGGAAGAGGCAAAAAAATATTTTTTTCATACCCCTCATGGCATTGCAAGCACATCGTTCCTGTGCCGTGGTTTTTTACTTTTCTGTCTTCATGGCAAAAAAGACAGGTTTCATAAGAGACATTTCTAAAGCCTTGTTTTTTTGTTGAATCCGCCTCATGGCAATCCACACAAGAAAGATCTTTTTCCTTTTCCAAATGAATTTTATGATTGAATCCCGTGAGGAAAGAAGAAATTTTCTCTTCTTTTTTCTGTAATTTCATGCTCAAAGGATTCTTATGCGGATTTTTATGGCACTGCTCACACCATCCTTCTTTCTGGATAAGAAAATCTTTACCAAGATCCCCGCTTTTGTGTTCTGTATGGCACAGGACGCAATCCAGGGCTGTAACAGCATAAGGATGTATGCTATCCTGAGATTCCCGCTCATGGCATTGAGCGCATTTTTCAGACTCGACACCCCTGAAAGGCGTATGGCAGCTTTTGCAATCATAGCCTGTATGAAAATTATGCAAAGCACCAGGTTGCCAGAAATACTCTCTGGCCGACCAGCATACACCTGAAGGAACCAAAATTCCAAACAGAAAAAGCAAAGCAAAAATTGCAATAAAATTTTTGTTCAAGGCTAGGTTTTGTATATCAGAAGGCGCAGGAAAAGCTTCTTCTTGCCATAAAGTCAGTTCGTCTCCTACTATAGAAAGAGTGAACAAATGCTTTCCTATACAAATTCTATCCTGGTCTTTCAGTATTACAGCTTTGTCTATAAGAGAATCGTTCAGATAGGTTCCCGTAATGCTCTGTTTGTCCAGTATAGAAAAATTTTTACCGTCCCATTCTATGCTGGCATGATATAGAGAAACAATATCTTCCTGGAGTATTTTATCGCAAGATAGAGCACGCCCAAAGCACAAAATATCTTTATGGACAATTTCTGGAGAAGAAAGATTCTGTTGAATAATTTTAAAAATAGCCATGAGAAAATTATTCCATCAAGCCTTGGGGCATTCTTTCAGACCATAGAAAGCCTGGTATCATATCTTTCATAACATTGCCTGCAATAGAAGGATTCTCTTTTAGTCTTCGTAAGGAATACGCATACCAGTCTGTTCCAAAAGGGACATACACCCTGACTTTGTGGCCTTTCTCAATCAGCCTGTCGAGCAGCAAAGGCCTCACGCCCAAAAGCATCTGGAATTCATATTGATCTTGGCGGAGATTATGCTTTTCAATCAGCTTCAATGCCCTGGATAGGAGATCGTTGTTGTGTGTGGCTATACCGATATATGCCTTTTGAGAAAACAAACCATCCAAAGCTTTCAGATAGCTATCATGTATCTGCTCTGTTTTGCGATAGGCAATGCTTTCTGATTCTATATAGATTCCCTTACAAAGTCTGAGATGAGCAAAGCCCCCTTGCGCAATCTTCTGACTATCAGCTAAAGTTCTTTTCAAACAAGCCTGGATGACAGTTCCAATGCTATCAGGAAATTCTTTCCTCAGTCTATCATACATTTCTAATGTAAAATCAGTCAACGGGCTATTTTCCATATCAATTGTGACTCTATTATTATATTCATGAGCTTTTTTTACGATTTTATAAATGCTCTGAAAACAAATTTCTTTATCAAAAAGGTATCCAAAAGAAGTAGGCTTTAGAGAAATCGTTGCATCCAGCCCATTTTTCTGTATAGCATCCAGGGTATCGCTATAGGTTTTTGTCATTTCCTCCACAGTAGCCATATCCCTGACAAATTCCCCTAAGTAATCTATTGTAACACAGGCCCCTCTCTGGTTAATCTCTCTTGTTTTCCTGACAGCATCTTCTAAACTTTCCCCAGCAATATATCTTTTAGAGATTAGCCCTACAAATTTTTTAGGAAAATAAGGCAGCATACGGACAAGCAATGAATTAAAATTCATAAAATCCATTCCTTTTGTAATGTAACAAAAAGCTTTGTGTTTTAAGCTAGAATAACAGACAATCTCTCTTTCATCAAGCAAAATCTCTGATTCCTGCTTCTTCGTTTTCTTTTTTCTTATTGATATTTTTTTTACAATTTTGCACTATGGAATACTAATCTCGTCTGGCAAGGATGCTGCGATGTCTCTGGATAAGGGAATAGATAATGCCCTTTGCAATCTCTATTCTGTCTTCCATCATTTCGCAGAAGCTTTCTCTTTCTATGGTCAGGACATGAGTGTTTTTTTCAGCTTTGATGGAGGCAGAGATAGGTTCAAAATCAAAGAGAAAAAGCTCTCCAAAAATTTCTCCGCTTTCTCCATAGCCAAAAATTTCCTGACCGTTTTGGAAAGAAACCTGGCCTGAAAGAATGACATACATATATTTTACAATGCTTCCCTGGGAGATGATGCTTTCCCCTCGTTCGTATTTTTCTTCTTTGGTTATAGAAAGTATTTCCTCCAGATTTTTGTCGGGTATCGTAGAGAAAAAGGGGATTGTTTTGAGGAAAAGAACCTTTTCCAGAGGCAAAAGATTTTCTTTCTCTTTTTCTTCTTCCTGGGACAATTCTTCGCTTTTCTTGAGAAGATGGGGAATATGCTGCCTCAATCGTCTGCATAAGACCTTGATGATACTTTTGAGTATCTCTGGCCTTTCTATGATGATGGAATCAAATGTATTTTTGTCCAGATAGATCAGCTTTGTATCACTCTCTGATATAACAGAGGCAGAACGCGGTTGGGAATCCCAAAGGGAAAATTCCCCAAAAACTTCATTTTGTCCTAAAGTAGCGATTGTGCCTTTTGTATTGTATACCCTGACTTGCCCCTGGATTATGATATACAGGCTTTCTCCTGGATCTCCCTCCTGGAAGATCAGATTTCCTGCGTTTACCTGGAGCAATTGAAAATAGGGAACAATTTTAGACAAAGACTCTTCTGGGATTTCACTGAAAATGCTGATTTTCTTGAGAAATTGGACTTTTGCAATAGTGAGAAATAGAGATACTTCTCTATGAATATTGGCTTTTATATCCACAATCCATTCTTTGATGCTGCTATCGTTCCAGGCCACTTCCTTTTCCCAACTTTCTCCTGCCAGTTGGAAACAAGCCCATATCGCAGTTTCCCTCACTAAAGCATTGGAGTGATGCACATAGGAAAGAATATAATCCAGGTTTTCTTTCTCTTTTGCTTGTGCCATACTGTATATAGCGCAGGCTTGCAGCCAGTAACAGCACCAGGTTTCTGCTTGCCTGGAAACTTCTTGCAATCGTCTTTCCTGCGTCATGTCTGCATGCGGAAATTCTTTGATCAACGCATTGATTCTTTTCTCTAAAGTGAGGTTGTCCAGCAAAGGAAAAACAAAGCTCTTGATTTCCAAGGAAAGCAAGTTGTCTAAAATTTCCATAGCGTATGCTCTTCTTTCCGATAAAGGATGATAGAGATTTTCACATGCTTCGAGGACAACATGCGAATCATAGAGAAAAGAAAGCAAATAGAAAATCCTTCTTTGGGCCTGTTTGAATTCGTTTTCCAAAGCCGTGATAAGAAGTGTACCCCAGGACACATTTTCAAAGGCTTTCAGGTGCACAAGGAGAAAGGCTGCATCGCAGCTTTCTTGTTTTAGTCTTGACTTCATAAGAGAAGGTTCTTGTGTATTGCCTGGTTCATGATATCCACACAAACTGAGGGCTAAAAGCATCTGAGAAAAAATATTTTTGTCTTCCATGTTGAAATGGCTCAGGAGAATTTGTATGGCCTTTTCTCCTTTGATCTGCCCTAAAGCACGCACAATCCAGTATTTCATCTCATTGGATGATGTATCCTGATCAATAGCAGCAGCTAGCTCTTGCAGAGTATTCTTTCCTCCTGATACCAGGGCGTTTAAAGCAAATTCTCTGCTGACAGGCAACTTTAGGTTTTCTATCACCAAAGGCCAGAGCTTGGCATTTTTCAACTTTCCTGCAGACAACAAGGCCTGTTGCCTGACAAGTGGATCTTTATCCTGCAAAAGTTGTAACAAAGGTTGATAGAAATCCTGGATTCCTACTTCTCCCAGTACTTTAGCAGCGCATATTCTATCTATGGAGTTTTCTGAACTTACTTTTTTTAGCAGATCCATGCCAGAAAACAGAACACCCTGTATCCCACCGCTTTTTAAAAGCCCCACCATGGCCCCTTTTTTGATTTCCATATTTTCTTGCTCTAAATACGGCAAAATTTCATCAAGAACGCCAGAGCCTCCAAGTGAAGCCAGCGTGCGTAAGGCTATTCCTTTCACAACAAAGGAACTTTCTACCCTGATCAGGCGAGAAACATGCTCCAGTAAAGAAGAAAGATTCATTCTTTCGATTCTTTGCAGACAATCCCCTCTTACCTGAGCTTCAGGATGGGATAGAAGAGGCAAAAGATGCTTTTCCAGAGATTGAGGATTGTTTTCTTCTATCATGTTCAAGGCATAGATTACTTCTCCAGGATGATTGCTCTTGAGAGCATTCTGAAGCAAGGCAACACTGCATTTATCATTGACAGAAAGAAAAAATTCCTGGATATTTCTTTTCAGGAATTCTTTGGTAAGAAAGGCTTTATATTCTTGGTGCAGAAGTATAGAGACAAAAATCCATACAAAGCAAAGAATGATAAGGAAATAAGCTATAGGAAGCAAAGGAGATGAAAAACAGGCAGTCAAAATTAACAGTATAATTCCTGCGACTGCTGCTGCCATCTGATCCACAACGCTTTCTGTGATGGTCTGGGCTTTTAGGCGTAACTCCGCAGGAATAGCCTGATAGAGTATCCCTCGTGCAGAGCGATGAAGGGATCTGCGAGTGCTGGCCTCTAAAAGCCTTGTCCCGCTTGTAAGCCAGAAAATCAGAGGGACACTGCCCATGATATTTCCAGAAATTACGATGCATATTCCGCCATATAAGACCAGAATAGGCGTTGTAAGCAGGGCAAAGCTAAGTCCATATCGAGAAATAAGTCTGTCTGCCAGGAAAAAACGTACCAAAAAAGCAATAGTACCCATCAGGGCAAAAAAGTTTCCAAAAAAGGAAGCAAGCTCCTCCTGGCTTTTGAACTGCGCCCCTGCTCTTTCATAGAAAAGATTGTCAACAAAATAATAGACGAGCCAGCATAGCGAGGAAAAAACGAAGATCCATCGACTATAAGGATTTTTGAACAAATCCCAGGCCGTTTGAATTTTTTTTCCCTTTTTGTGTATTGCCTGTTGAGCTACAGGGGATAGCTTGTCAGGGAATTTTTTTACGATATATAGCAAAATTATCAGACAGGCTATGTTAGAAAAGGCGCAGATAAAAAGAAGATTGGATGTCCCAAATAAAGGAACGATCCAGGGAATCGAAAGCCCGCCAATCGTAGTTGCTAGAAGTTCGGGTGAACCTAGAAAGCCAAAGAACCGCTTCCCCTGACGAATATTGAAAAGCCTGCCTGCCAGTCCCCAGAATTCCAGATTCAAAAGTATATCCATAGCATACCACCAAAAATAGAGCAGTACGCCAATAGGAAGACTCAGTGAAAGAAAAAAACGAAATAAAAAGAGAAGGGCAATATTGAAAACAAGATTTACTGTCAACAGCGTAGAAAAGGAAAGCCATTGTTCCAGCTTTGTATAGAACAGCCCTGTTATACTGATAAAAAAGGCGATAAAAATATACACATAAGGGAGGATGCTCGCATCGAATTCGGCTAAGAACAGGGCACTGGCACAAGAGCCAATAAAGACAAGGCTAATGCCCATAAAAAAAGAATGCAATGCCATCAAGGCTACAGGAAGTCCTTCTCCAGGCTGAATTTGAAAAATAGAAGAAAGCGTTTTTCTGGCTATCATAGAATTACTCTAAGCAAAATATTCAAAAGGGTTTTCTAAAATTTTGACAACAGTGTCGATTCCATTGGTGGAATTCATTCCATCATCGATGCGTTCATCATAGCTCCATCGGATATGCAAGATTTTTCTTGCTATGATTTTTCCCTCTTCTACCACTGCCATATCTTTGATCTTCCCTGCCATACAGAAAATCGAGATATTCCCATATTCATAAAGATGATGGTATCCTGGATCGACTCCAATGCTACCAAGATTCGCAATAAATAAACTAGCAAACAACGGATCTTTCTCAATGAAAGAATTTGGCAAAAGGTTATAATAATCGAGAACACGAACTAATTTTACCAGGAATTTCAGCAAAAATCTCGGAAGAATCGCCAGATAGTCTATTTCTTTATCCGTGTATGTTTTGGCTTCACTTCTTTCTACTCCCAGCCGTTCTTGGATTCTCGACGCAAGAGATTCCAGATTTTCGTCTTTGGGGATTTCCATCTTGAGGACTTTAAGAGGAGCCTGCGATACTTTTTCTTTCTTGATGGAAAAAGAAATTTCCACCTTTTCTCTTTGATAGAGCCTCTGCCCAGACACATATTGGTTCATTGTAGGATGCTGGATCATTCCCATAGCACATGCCTTGACCAAAAGATGTGTTAGCGTAATTTTGGGTGTCTTGTCCTTGACACTTTCCAAAAATTTCAGCAATTCCTCAGCTTTGATGTATGTATCATAGTAAACAACAGATTCATTCCTTGTTGGCATCAGATAGGGCATAAGCTGACGATAGCGATGCAGTTTTTTTACCAAAACAGAATCTTTTCTTCCCATAATTTTTTCCTATTGCAGAAAAAGAATTTTTTTGATTTGAAAAAGAAGGACTTTTGATTTAAACTAGCCTTCTGCATAAGAAAATTGTAATGATTGAGAAACGAAAGTCAAGCTGGAAATACTTTTTCCTGGATGGAAGGAAACGATGATGATGAAATTTTCCTTTTTCTTTTTGTTTTTTTCTTTTTGTTTTTTGAATGCTTTTGGAGATGAAATACAAAGCTTGCGTCAGGAAAACAAAGATTTGAAAGAAAGGATAGAGCTACTGGAAAGATCCTTTCAAGAACTCAAAAATAAGCTAGAGCCACAGAAATCTCCAGAGCCAGAAACACCTCTGAAAAGTCTTTTGCAGCAAGAAAACAAAGAACTGCTGGAAAGAATAGACAGACTAGAAAAACAGAGTTCCCCTCTGAATATGAAATTTCTGAAAGGCAAGCTGGACATCACACTCTATGGTTATATAAAAGCAGATGTGATCTATGATAGCGCACGTATAAACAATGGAAACATCGCCTATTTTGTGGAATCCGAAGAAAGAATAGACCAGGAAGACGACCAGCTCAATCTGACAGCCAACCAGACTCGCTTTGGCTTTGATATAAAAGCTCCTCTATGGGAAGGAATAGAAACGACAGGAAAAATAGAAATGGACTTTTATGGTGGTGGGGGAGAAAATACACCACATTTGCGATTTCGCCATGCTTATATCAAGGTTCATTGGAAAAAAAGCGATTTTAGCATCCTTGCAGGCCAGACCTTCGATCTGGTTGCTCCTCTAAATCCAGACACCATCAATTTCATGGTTCTATGCTCTTCTGGAAATATAGGCTATCGCCGTCCTCAAATACGCCTGAGTAAAGGATGGGAAATAGGAAAAAACAGCAAATTATCCCTGGATGCTGCTTTTACCAGAACGGTAGGCAACACAAATCTTCTATATCCTGAATACCTGGATGCAGGAGAAGATTCAGGATTTCCCACTATACAAGGAAGAGCAGGCATTTGTCTCCCTCTATGGATGGAAAAATCAGCATCCTTTGGAATTTCAGGACATTGGGGGCAAGAAGAATATGACCTGGACAACCAGGGAAAAAATAAAGACTTTGATTCCTGGTCGCTGGCCCTGGACATTACCCTTCCCCTCTATGAAAACATTGCCCTAAGAGGAGAAATCTGGATAGGAAAAAACTTAGGTTCTTATCTGGGAGGAGTGCAACAAACCGTCAATAAAACCAGACTGAAAGAAATTTCTTCCCAGGGAGGATGGCTAGCCCTGGAAATAGGCCCTATCTCTAAATGGAAATACAATCTAGGCTTTGGCATGGACGACCCTGACGATGAAGATCTCAGCCCAGGAATGCGCAGCAAAAACTGGAGCATCTATGGCAATACCTACTACAGCCTGACAGAATATTGCACCATAGGCGGAGAAATATCCTATTGGAGAACAAGCTATGAAAGCCAGAAAAAAGGAGACAGCATAAGACTTCATGGAACAATGATATTGAATTTTTAAAAGGCAGCAAAATGATGTAGGCGCAGGGTTACGCCGAAAAAGCCACCGCATCCCAAAAGCCCACCGCCAGCGCAATCCCTGCGTCTTTGCTCCATCCCCCCTTAAAAGAAATGATGTAGGCGCAGGGTTGCGCCGAAAAAGCCACCGCATCCCAAAAGCCCACCGCCAGCGCAATCCCTGCGTCT
>CALKWO010000355.1 GCA_938003875.1 uncultured bacterium | reverse complement strand
AAGAGCTGAAGAAATTTTCCTACGATGACAGACAACGGGCTATCTATGATTCCAGAATCATGGCGATCAGAGATGAACGCACTAAACTGGCTGATGAATACAAGAAAGGGCTTCTGGAAGGTGAAATCAAAGGCGAAATCAAAGGCGAAATCAAAGGCGAAATCAAAGGCGAAATCAAAGGCAAAATCGAAGGAATACTGGAAGGCAGGTTCGGGAACAGGGGGCTTCATTCTATGAAGCAGATTCGTTCTATTCAGGATTTAGAAAGGCTCAACAAGATATTCCTCCTTGCTAAAACCAGCCCTTCCCTTGATTCCTTTGAATCAGAGCTGGTTGCACTATTGTAGCCGCCACGGTAGACACAATCGGAGTCCTCCTGGTTACAAGGGTCTACCTGTTCCTCACCTTTGTAATTAGGGCATCGGTCCAAAAACGATAGAAGCCTATAGATTCAGATAAAAGTTCGTTTGGCAAATTTTGTATGATTCGTTATCGTTATCTTTATCATTCTCATTATCGAAATAACAGCATTTATTTGTGTTTCTCTTGATAAAGATAACGATAAGGATAAAGATAACGAATCGATTATGATGATTCAATTGTCAATCGAACCCTACATCATTTTGTACCGATGCCTTCGGAGAAGAGCCAGGCGTATTTTCCTTTGTTTTTGATCAATTCTTCATGCTTTCCGTGTTCCACAATTTGCCCATGGTCTAGCACAAAGATTTCATCTGCAATTTTAATCACTGGCAATTTATGGCTTATCAGTATGGTGGTTCGGATAGAGGCATATTTTCTGAGAATGTGAAAAAATTGTGCTTCTGATTTTGCATCCATAAATGAGGTTGGTTCATCTAAAATAAGGATGGAGGCCTTTTTATAAAAAAGGCGGGCTAGGGCGATTTTTTGCCATTCTCCCATGCTTAGTTCTTCGCCATTTTCAAAAGATTTATTGAGAATGGTATCATAGCCATATTCCAGATTCTTTATGAATTCCTCTGCTCCTGAAAGTTGAGCACAGGATTCTATATCTTGTTGTGTTGCAGGGGTATAGCAGGCTCCATACCATATATTCTCTCTTGCGCTGGCGGGATATTGGGAAAAATCCTGGAACATGACCCCGATCTGTTTCCATAGATCTTGTGTACTGAAGTTTCGTAAGTCTTCGCCGTCCATCATGATTTGGCCGTGGGATGGATCATAGAAGCGGCATAGCAATTTCACCAATGTACTTTTTCCAGAGCCATTCTCGCCTACCAGGGCAACGATTTTGCCAGGCTCTATTGTCAAAGAGATATTGTTCAGGACTTTTCTGTGTCCTCTGGGATATTGAAAAGAGAGGTTGTTGATAGATATTCCCCTGGACAGGCAAGATGGTAGTGTAGTGGGATTCTCAGGCTCTGTGACGAGCTTTGGTATGTCCAGAAACTCATAAAAATTGGATAAAAACAGATGATTTTCATAAAGTTCACCAAGGCTTAAAAGCATATCCTGAAAAGTAGACTGTGTTTTTTGAAAAGCCTGGAAATACATCACCATGCTGCCTATTGTCCAATGTCCTAGTATGGTCTGATGTATAACCACCAGATATGCGCCATAAAAACAACCTGTGGAAATCAGCGAGCATAAAAATTCGAATAGATTGCGAGATAAAAAAATATGCAATTTTTCTTTTCTAAGAGTTTCCTGTATCTCGGAATATTGTTTTTTAAAGAGAGGCCCTAAAAGATAGCTTCTCATTTCTTTGGCATGGAATGAAACGGTGAGCATCCAATGCAAAAACCAGGACTGTCTTTGTTCAGGGGTTCTCTTGAGCATCCAGTTATGGAAACGTAAACCATATTTCCATCGGATCATAGCCTGGGGGATACAAGATAAAAGCAAAAGGAGTGCCCAAATACCATCGAATTGGAAGACAAGGCCTGCTATAAAAAATAGAACTATACTCTGCCTGGCGAGTTCTACCATACCTTCTACCACCTGTGTGGGTCTATAGCTGGATTCTTCTTGGGTTCTGTGAAGTTTATCGTGGTAGTCTGGATTTTCATAGCAGTCAATGTCAACGTCTATTGCTTTTGTGTGCATGATAGAGTGGAATTGGTTTGTTACCTTTTCCGATTGCGCTCTTCTCATGACATGGGAGGCTGAATTGCTGGCAGAGGATATAAGGCTTATCAACCACGCTATGCCAAGCAAGCTTAGCACTGCATTGAAGTTTGTCGAAGTATCTGCGACAGTGTCCAGAATAAGCTTATTGACATAGATGGTCGCTACGGATAGTAACCCTTGTATGACGACAATGGCAAGGATGATAGTTGTAAAAACAGGGGCACCTTGCAAAACGAGTCGGGATGCCCTCAGAAAATACAACTTTTTTATTATGTCTGAGAGCTTTTCTTTCCATTTTATCATGCTGGATTCTCAAGACCATTTGCAAAAAATTCTATTGAGATCAGAGCGGCCTGAATCCGTTATATGAAAGATACTATCAGGAGTGATTTCAATCAGGCCTTCTTCTATAAGATTTCTCACAGAATTTTTGACAAAAGCCAGGGCATCTACATGGTAACGATTGCTTAAAGACACAAGATCCACTCCTTCGACGAGATACGACCCCATGATCAAAGCAATTTTAAAACGCATCTGAGGGGTGACTTTCTTATACGAGACATAAGGGGGCTGTCCATATTCTACGGAATCAGAATAAGAAGCGACATCGGCTATATTGGCATATCGTATGCTGCCTGTCATTCCTTGTGCACCAGCTCCAAAACCAAGAAAAATTCTATCTTTCCAAAATTTAAGATTATGCTGGCATGCAAAGCCTGGCTTAGTGAAGCTGGACATCTCATAGCGTTTATAGCCATTTTGCGTTAGCATTTCATAAACGATTTTATAGAATTCTTCTATCTTCTCTTCATCAATAGGAGGAACTTCTCCCCTTTCAATCTGGTATTCGAGGTGGCTGCCATGCTTCAATTCCAAACGATATACGGAAGTGTGTTCTGGCTTTAGGGAAATGAGCTTTTCCAGACTGCCAATGATGGATTCTTTGGTTTGCCCAGGATAGCCTGTAATCAGATCTATGGAAAAATTCTTGAACCCTGCTTCTCGTATTATGCTGGCTGCTCGTATGGCCTCTTCCCTACTATGGGCACGGTTCATTCTCTTGAGTTCTTCCTCATCGAAAGATTGAACCCCAAGACTGGCGCGATTGAAGCCCATCTTTTTAAATTCCAGAAGCTCAGAGAGCCTTGCACTTTCTGGGTTGATCTCGATAGTGATTTCTGCTTCTGGAAGAAATCGAAAGGAAGATCGGCATAAATCTATAATTTCTTGGAAAAAATTCGACTTTAGAATAGAAGGAGTACCACCACCAAAGTAGAGTGTATCCACTTGTGCATTGCGGAATCTTTCTGCAAATTCCTGTTTTTTAAAATGCCATTCTATCTCTTTTTTTACTGTATGCAAATATTTATTTCCATTTTCTTCTTTATAAAGGCTAGACACAAAATCGCAATAGTTGCATCTGTTTTTACAAAAAGGGACATGAATATAAATACCAATGGGTTCTTTATCTTCTGGATACTTCGCTTCTTTCAACAATTCATATAATGGCGTAACCATATAAGCTTCCTCTATGCAAAAGGGATACTTTTTTTGTCTATGCTGTTTCTAATTTTTCAGGTGGCTGCGTGGTGGTTCTTTTACAGGAAACCATTTCTGATAGCAATCTCAAATCATTGATATTCTTGAAATCCAAAATCTCATCAAATTTTTCCACTGCTTTTTCTTTTTGGCCTGACAACAGCAAACAGCATCCTAAATTGTAGAGAACAGCAATGCGATTGTATGTAAAATTATGAACGGTATAAAATTCTAGTGCGCTTTCCAGCAAAGCAAGGCTTTCTTGCAGATTACAAGATTCATCGTACTGGCGATAGATCATATTAGCAATCGCAAGGTTGTTTTGTCCCATAGCATGCAAATCAGGTAGCTCTTCTTTAGGAAACATGCTCAGGGCTTTTTCAAAGCTTTTCTTTCCTTCTTTCATAAATTCGAGAGAAGCATGACGATCCATCTTGAAATAAGCATAGCCCAGGTCTGTCAGCAGAATGCCCGTTGTCATCTGAAGGCGAATGCCTCTTAGAAGAGGATACTCCGAGATCAAGGAAAATTCTTGCCCATCGCCAAGAGCATTTCCCTGCTCATGTTCTGTATGCTCAGAACGTTTAACATAGCAAGAGGATTTAACGTAGCAGGAAGATTTAACGTAGCAGGAAGATTTGACATAGCAGGAAGCCGCCTTGAATCTTTCCGAAATGCCTGTGTCTGCATAGGAAAAATCGTCCAGAGTGCATTCTTCCAGCTTAGTTTCAAAGCAAAAGCCTGCCTCAGGAGCAAAAGGTTTGTCTTGATAGTAAACAAGAGGATGATGGTTTGTTTCCTGCTTTTCATCAAAGGAAAAAGGTCTTTCAACTTTCATGGGCTACCTCCTTAGAAAAAAATTATCTTTTTTAAAATTATAAATACTACAGCGCATCTCGGATGGATTGCATACATTAAAAAGAACCACAGATAGACACA
>CALKWO010000354.1 GCA_938003875.1 uncultured bacterium | reverse complement strand
GGGAATGCTTTTCTACAAAATATTTTATTTTTTCAGCAGCATCATCTTTTTTTTCATAGCTAAAGCATTGATAGGGAGTCGTAAGGTATTTAGAACCTTCCTTGCCTAAGATAAAAGAAGAAACATTATGTCCTACTTTTTTATGGTAAAGTCCTAAAACAGGCTTTCCTAAAGCAATGGCAGTGGCTAGCTCTGCACCTACTCCCAGACTGGGATTGCTGATCTCGAAAATACATATATCTGCTTCCAAAAGCCATTCATGATCTCGGTCGTGAATTTCTCGAAAGCTCATATTTTGCTCTTTTTTTTGGAAAAGGGGGTCTGTCTGGTGCCGAGTGACTAAAAAATAACCAAGATTTTCTATGCAATCCATCAATTCCCCTAAATCTTTCTGTGAAACATGAGGAAATCCACCCATCATCGAACAACCAAAGAAAATTTTAACCATATTTTTTCTCCCAAAGAAATAAAAAATCTCTTTTTATAAGACATTCAGTGAATTTTCTTGACAAAAGAGCAATATTTTCATTTAATAAAATTTCTATTTTTCTGTTCTGGTCAAAATGCCATTTTATAGCACTGCTCATTTTATACAGGATCGTTTTGACTATTACAAAATTTTCATTTTTGAGGACGTTTTATGTTTTTATTACCTGCGATTTATGTTTTTTTAAAGGATTCCATATTGTGAAAGAAGAAGCTATTTCTATGGAAGGGGATGTATTAGAAGCTCTCCCCAATACACGTTTTAGAGTAAAGTTAGATAATGGCCATGTTGTCCTGGCGCATATCTCAGGGAAAATGAGGCAGCGTTACATTCGCATAGTACCTGGTGATAGGGTAAAAATCGAACTATCTCCCTATGATTTGGAAAAAGGCCGCATTACTTATCGTTTACCACCCAAATAAACACCACAAAGCTAAAATTTCCAATACCATAAGCTGGCAATAAAACGCTGGTAAATCGCCATGAATACCACGGAAATACACGAAGAAAAATTTTTTTTTCTTCGTGCAAAACCGCCAAAAATAGTCAATTTCTAACTTTCCTGGAACCCTAACACCTGGCGATTGTAAAGATTGCGATATACCTCACTTTTTTCGATCAATTCTTTATGGCTGCCAAAACCTACCAAATTTCCTTCATCCAGCACTAAAATTTTGTCTACTTTTTCGATAGTGGAAAAACGATGTGCAATGATAAAGGTAGTGCGTTCTTTGCTGAATTCTTCCAGTGCTTTGAGAATATAGCTTTCTGTTTCAGCGTCAAGATTCGCCATTGCTTCATCCAGAATAAGGATTTCAGGGGATTTGAAGATTGCTCTGGCAAGTGCAATACGATGCTTTTGTCCGCCTGATAGATCAATTCCTTTTGGGCCATAGATCGTATCGTATTTTTGAGATAGACTTTCGATAAAAACATCGGAATTGGCAGCTTGGGCGGCTTCTATGACCTTCGTAATCTCTACTTGCTCTTTCTTGCAGGCAATATTAGAAGCTATGGTATCGTTGAAAAGAAAAGCCTCCTGTGTCACAATTCCTATTTGTTGTAACAGACTTTTCATAGTGACTTTACGAATGTCGTTTTCATCCAGAAAAATTGCTCCCTTATTTACATCATAAAGACGCAATAGCAGAGAAACAAGCGTACTCTTGCCACTTCCAGAACGCCCTACAATAGCAATTTTTTCACCCTTTTTCACAGAAAAAGAAATATTTTTTAGAACAGGCTTGTCTGGCTCATAGGAAAAACAAACATTCTCCATTCGTATTGTATTATGAAAAGCAGGACACTCTATAGCATCAGGGCTATCCTGGATTTCAGGAACTTTGTCCATAAGCTCGAAAACTCTTTCTCCACCTGCAATCGCAGTGTTGATTCTATTGTTAATATCAGAAAGTTTGCGAATAGGGTCAAAAACAGCAGCCAGGGCAGCATAAAAAGCAAAAAAATCGCCCATGCTCATTTGTTTCTGGATAACAAGATGAGCAGAAAAAATCATGACTCCTATGCCTGCAATGATGACAAATACCTCCATGAGAGGGTTGGTAGCGGCATCGGCTGCCACCACTTTCATGTGGTAGCGGAGAAGGTTATTGTTTTCTTTTTCAAATTTTTGGCGGATCATATCTTCCATTTGATAGGACTTCACGATTTTGATTCCGCTAAACGTTTCTTGCAAAATGGAAACCAGGCTGGCCTGCTGTGACAAAGTTTTTTTGGCCCCACGTTTGACTTTTTGGCCTAGCTTTCTCAGACAAACGGCTGCAACAGGAAAAATGACAAAGCTAAGTAAAGTCAAACGCCAGTTGATATATAGGGCAAGACTAATGGATGCTACAGCTTTCAATGGCTCTCTGATAGCTTTTTCAAAAAGGCTTTTCACCCCTGTTGTCATAATAGGTATATCATTCATAAATCTTGAGGTAATCTGCCCTACGCCCTCTTTGGAAAAATACTGGATAGGGAGCCTTTGTACTTTTTTGAAGAGATCATTGGTTATATCGAGGCTGACTCTGCTTGTGATATATCCAGAAATATATTCCTGAACGAAACGGAAAATATTCTTGATGATTTCCAGTGCTAAAGCTAAAAACAAAATAGCATAAAGTGCCCTATAAATATCTACGAAGATGTATGCCTTTAAAAAATCGCTTAGTTTGATTCCCCATTCTCCATACTGTTGTAAAAATTGGAGAAGCTTTTCGCTGTTTTCAGGATTGAATAGAACATCTCCCAAAGGCTTGACCATTCCTAGCGAGCCAAAATGGAAAATAGAAACAAAAAAAGATAGGATAATACAAACAACTACTAATTTAAGATAACGCTTGACATAGCCTAAAATGCGTAGGTAAATACCAAAATTCATTTTTTGCGATGGACTCTTTTTACTCACAATTGTATCCTTTTCTCCGCTCAATCATGCTAGTTTAAGTGCGCTTTTTATGCGCATCAATATAATTTGTTTTTGGTAGGGTTTTTTAATATAGTCTACAGCACCTAATTTGAATCCTTTTAGCTCTTCTTCTTCCTGAGTTTTTGCTGTAAGAAAAATAACAGGAGTAGTTATGCCTTTCTGCTTACAAAATTCGATAAATTGAAATCCGTTCAAATTAGGCATATCCACATCACAAATCAAAAGATCGAACGATTCTTTCCCTAGAATTAAAATAGCTTCTAAACCATCGGAAGCAGTGCTTACTTTGTACCCTTCCTTCTTTAGAGTCAAAGAAAGAAGAGACAAAATATCCTGATCATCATCAATCAGAAGAATCTTTTTTTGCCCTGCTGCGGATAGAGTAGCTTCTTTATTTGGAGTTATGGGGGGAAGTGTTGTGCTTTTGATAGTTTTTTTTATCATGGGATCTTTTTTCAGGATAAATTTTTGCACAGCATCTTCTTCCGTGGAATGAGGGCTTAGGCAATACGATTTCCCAATCATTTCAAAAAAATGGACAAGATTTTTGGATGGTTTGAGAAAGGTAAGCTCTACATTTTGCTCTTCTGCATAATCAATGATGCGCACAATCGAAACCATGCCAGATCTTGTAACCAGCTTGATGGGATCAAGATTGATAACATAGAAATGGGCCTTTTCTCTAACACATTCCTGTATTTTTTTTTCAAACTCCAGACCAGAATTCTCATCCAGAACCCCTATCAGTGTATGCAATTGGATTACCCGTATTTCCAGATTAGAATTTTGAATCTTTTTAACTTCAATTTGTAGTTGTTCCATATTTTATCCCAAGGGTTTTGTATTTATAGTCTTCAGAGTGTATTGATCAAAAACGCAGGGATTGCGCTGGCGTTCAGCTTTTGAGCAGACACGTCTTTTTGGGCGCAACCCTGCGGCTACAATGTATTGCAATACAAAATATAAGCGAATTATTGGAGCAATCGTTCTATTCTTTGTAAAATTTTTTCACGTCTTTGATAAACCTCAGCATCTCTAATATCCCATTGGGCAATATGATCGCTTAAATGCAATTTTTCTTTTTTGGAAAGTAAGCTTAGCCTGCTGGATTGTCGAAAGACAACCTTTTCAATAGCACCTATAGCCGCATCTTCTCCTGATTCACTGAGTATTTTATCCAGATGAACCACCAGATCATAAACCTGTATCTGAGACAACTGAGGCAGTATATCTTCTTGCCTTTCCAACATGGTATCTGCGTAATAATAACCAGCTTTTATAAGCAATTTAGTCGCCGTGCTTGGTAAATAAAGAGTAAAGGTATAATTGTCCTGTATTTTTTCTTCTTTAAGATGATGCTTTTCTAACGGTTTATTGTTCAGATAAAAACTATAAGAATAGTCGATACCATCTATATTCATCATATTTTGGGTACTTTGAAAAACGTATTTTACGAGAGGCATCAGAGGAACATCAATTTCAAATACTTCTGTTCCCTCTTGTATTATGATTTCGCTTTCCCATGTTTGAAAGCCTTGATAGCTTACTTTCAGATTTGACTTGACTCCTGTAGGAAAGGAGTGTCCCTGCTGAATTTCTTTTCCATCCAGAAGTATCTGGAAAGGATTAAGTAGCAGATTTGTTTTTGGGTCTTTTGCCAAAATCAGAACAGGTCTTGTTGCGATTTTGGTTTCTTCTTTAGGGCTGTCTGAAGTTTGCTGCTCTGTTTTGGTTTCTTTTGGCTGAGACGGGTTTTCTTCTTTTTTCTCAGGGACAACAGGGGTTTCTACCTTTTCTGGTTCTGGTTTAGGCTCTGGTGTCATTTCTATGGTTTTTTCCCAGACAGCATCGTCAGGAACGATTTCTACATCTTCAGTGTAGGGCAAAAAGCCTTTTGCTGTAGCAGAAATTTTTTTCAATCCAGGGGCTATGGAAAAATTTTCCTTGTTTTTTACTTCTATATCCTGAACCATAGCTTTTTCTGGAATGACAGGATTTCCTGTACCTTTTTCCTGGAAAAGAATTTTGCCATTGCGAGGCGAAACATTCAGAATGCGTAAGAGCATTTGGGGGGAATTTCCCACAGCCACCAGAATTTGTTCTTTGAGGGGCTGATATCCTGATTTATAAATTTCCAGCTCTCTCATCCCTGGAATGGCCTCACCTTCAAAAGTTTTACCATCCAGAAGGATTTTGTCAGGTGTAAGAAAACTGCCTGGCGCATAATCGCTTGTTACCTGGAAAATCAACTTGCAAGGAAGGGGAACAAGATTTTCTCTTACAATGAATTTCTCTTCGCCTTCTGCTACGGAAATTTCCTTTTCTATGCTTTGGAATCCTTTTGCTTCTATTTTTAGACTGTGCTTTCCATAAGAAATCATCTGCCCTGGCTGGGAAGGAATATTGTTTATCAAGATACTGTCAGGCTTTATGTTGTTATTGAGTGCTATGAGTTCGAAATGAATAGGGCATTCTATTCTGGTAAGCTCCAGAGAAATTTTCTTTTCATAAGCACCTTCTCCCACTGGCATTACAATCTCCTCTTGATAAGGCTTGTAGCCTTTCAATTCAGCCTTGAGGGAATATTTTCCAGGTAGCCATAAAGAGGATTGCGTATATTTTTCCTGGCCTAACCATATTTCTGGGGATAGAAGTTCCTGTGTTTGCCCTTTAGTAAAAGAAAGGCGGAGTTCTCTTTTAGCTACTTTCAGGTTGACAGGAATGACTATTTTCTCTGTGCCAGCAAGAAATTGAAGTGTTTTTTGCTCTTTTTCATAGCCTTTTTTTATAACTTCTAAAGAATATTTTCCAGGTAGAAGAGGCTGACCAGAAGAAAAAGCTTTAGAATCCACAAGAATTTGGTCTGCCTGTACCAGGGAGTCTTCTATTTTTATGGGAATTTCCACAATACGAGCAATCGGTTTCATCTCCAGATTCAGGATATATGGTGTATCCGAAGGCAATATGCTCAAAGATTCTTCTTTGCTTTCATAGCCTGCCTGTCTGACAGAGAGGATATAGTTGCCAGGAGTAACGACAGAGGCACTGCTAACAGGAAGGATTTTTTCTTTGTCTTTAAGCTCTATTTCAGGATTAGCAATATTCTCTGGTAAAACAGAGTAAGTAATGTTGATTTGTGTTTTGCGAGGTTTGGGAGACAAATCTATTTTATGCTTATATGTTCCTTTTCCAACAGGGATTTTTATTTCTGCCTGGAATTTTTGATAGCCCTGCTTTTCTGCTGTGAGTGAATATTTGCCAGGTAAAACCAAATCGCCCTTCTCTAAAAGTTTTTCGCCCAAACGCACCTGGTCTGGAAGTACGTTTGCTTCTATAGCAAATTCTCTTGGCGTTGCTTCTAAAGAAACTTTCAGGAGAACTTCCTTATCCGTATTCTTTACTTCTAATTCTTTTTCTATAACTTTATAGCCTTCTTTTTGTATTACAATACGATAAGAACCTATAGCTATACCTTGTTTTATGACATTATCCCAATCAAGATTTTTTTTCTCTTTGGTTTCTAATGAAATCGTATCATAATTCAGGCTTGTGTTTTCAGCACTGGTTAATTCTAATTTTACAGGTACCAGAACTGGTTGGGATATTTTTGCAGGAGAAGGAGTCTCTTTAGGTTGGGCATCTTTTTGCTCGCAAGAAACTAGCAGCAAAAGAATTCCCAGTACCAGAAAACTAGAGAATAACTTCATAAATCTGCCTTTCAAAAAAGTTTTTTAGATTAAGGTATGAATCAAAACGGGTAAGTTCTTTCTATTTTATCATTTTTTAGACAGAGGTCAAAGAAAAAGAAAAAACTTTTCTAGCAGTATGTACGGAAATAGTAAAAAAATATATGGAAATAGAAATGATAAAAAGATAAATGTGAACGATAAGAAAAAATAGACGGCTTTTCCAGAAAAATATCACCCATTTTTCGACCAGACCAGCTTTTTTGGTTGACAAAAAGCACGATAGATGATTATCTATGATGGATACAAAAATCCAAATGCCCTCTTTATAAAGATCAATAGTTTCTTACTTTGCAATGATTTGTAGCCGCAGGGTTGCGCCGAAAATGGCTATCTATTCGGAAAAGACGACC
>CALKWO010000353.1 GCA_938003875.1 uncultured bacterium | reverse complement strand
TTCGGAGGCAATCTTTCCCGTGCGTAAGCTGTAATCTTATCGTTATCGTAATCTTTATCGTTATCTTAATCGTAATCGTTATCGTAATCTTTATCGTTATCTTAATCCTTATCCTCTATGAGCATTGATAAAGATAAAGATTAAGATTAAGATTAAGATTAAGATTAAGACAAAACTATAATTTCCTATACGCTAAATTACCAGGGGCGTTGCCCCTGGCTATTATATTTCGCACCTTCGGGGCTAAGATTGGAATATAGCTTAAAGTGCATTTATCTCTTCCAGGTTATAAATTTTACTGCTGTATCGCTTTTTTTTGTTTATCCCACCATTCGATTCTTTTTTTGATTTCCCGCTCAAAACCAAAATTTCCAGGTTCATAGAAAGTTTTCGTTCGGATTTCATCGGGAAGATGCTGCTGGTTTACGATTCCACCATAATCATGTGCGTATTGATAGCCATTTCCATAGCCTAAATCTTTCATCAAAGAAGTAGGTGCATTGCGGATGACAAGAGGAACTTCCAGCTCTCCTGTGGCTTGAATTTCTTTTCTTGCAATTTTTTCTGCAAGATAGAGGGAATTGCTTTTGGGTGCTGTGGCGAGATAGGTGACGCATTGTATGATAGAAATATCGCCTTCTGGTGATCCTAAAAAGCTATAAGCTTCTCTGGCAGCAGTGGCTTGCAAAAGAGCATTTGGATCGGCCATGCCTATATCTTCCATGGAAAAACGGATCAAACGGCGCAAGATATACAGAGGATTTTCTCCTCCTTCCAACATTCTGGTTGCCCAGTATACAGATGCCTGGACATCGGAATCTCGTAAAGATTTATGCAAAGCAGAAATCAGATCATAATGCTGGTCGCCTTGTTTGTCATAGCGTAATGGTCGGTACGTTAGCCATGTTGCAGCATCTTTCAGGGAAACATCCTGAATTTTTTCAGACTGTGCCTGCATTACAATAAGCTCCAAGGCTTCATATCCACGTCGAGCATCCCCTGCTGCAAAATCTGCCAGGCATTCCAACACTTCTGCTGACAATTTTACCTCAGAGTTTCCTAATCCTCTTTCTTTGTCTTCCAATGCCTTCTGGAGTAAGATCACTATATGCTTGTGTTCTAATGCTTTTAGAACATAAGTCTTGCATCTGGATAGAAGTGCGGAATTCAAACTAAAGGAAGGATTTTCTGTGGTAGCACCGATCAATGTCACTGTGCCTTTTTCCACATGAGGAAGAAAGGCATCCTGCTGTGTTTTGTTGAAATGGTGGATTTCATCTACAAAGAGTATTGTGTGCGTTCCCTTTTCATCGAGTTGTGTTTGGGCTTTTTCAACAATCTCCCGAATCCCTTTCACCCCGCCGATAACAGCACTGAAAGAAACAAACTCACTTTTCGTCAGCTTTGCAATTAACATGGCAAGGGAAGTTTTACCGCTGCCAGGAGGCCCCCATAAAACCATGGAGGAAATTTTATCGCCTTCCACAGCTCGCCGTAGTGGCTTTCCTATGCCCAGAATGTGTTCCTGGCCCACATATTCTTCCAGGCTGCCAGGTCTCATACGATATGCTAAAGGTTCTTTTGGTATCATAAAAAAATAGGCAAAAGGTACAAGTTTGTCTTTTGAGACAATAAAAGGATCGGCAAAAGACGCAGGGATTGCGCTGAAGGTCGTCTTTTCCGAACAGATGGTCATTTTTGGCGCAACCCTGCGGCTACAAATCATTTTTTTCTTAGAATTTTCTGCGATAGAATCGTACAAGATAGATCAGCCCGAATGCCATGCTCAAGAGCAAATAGGTAGAAGCCTCTGGCACCATATAGGCCGTCAGGTTGTACACATAGGTATTTCCCGATGCTCCAAACGCAGCATTTTGGTCTGTAACCAGAGTCAAGGTAGCATATCTATAGGCAAATCTCCATTCTGGGTTTGTTGCTCTGATGAGCAGATCCAGATAGCCATTTTTGCCGAGTACTGTGCCTGGGGTAAAACCTATGATAGAAAAATAGCTCGCATCTATACCAGAAAGGATGGCACTCAGAATAGTCAGATTGGTCAGATTGCCCAGATCATCCAGGGTAAGATTCTGGATTCTCAAGACAAAATCATTATAGCTGTAAGCTTCTACTGTTCCAAAATCAATTAAGGTATTAGGAGCAACAGAAGAGGAGAAAACGGGTGTTACGCCTGTACCTGTCAGACTAGAGGTGCTGTTTCCTATGTTGGTACTGACACTGACCGTAGTAGAATGGCTTCCTGCTGTAGTAGGAGCATAGCTGTATGTCCTGCTTACACTGGAATTGATAGCAAGGTTGCTGAAGCTTTGATCTCCTGAAGTAGAACCGAATCCATTTGCCGATGCAGAACCAATGCTCCCGCTGATAGGATCAATCCCTGGATCGCTTGTGTTTGTTACTGTCACTGTTCTTGTCTGTTGCGTCCCGACACGCACGTTTCCAAAGCTGGCATTGCTGACAGTGAAGCTAGGAACAGGGATATAGGTAGGACCATTGTATTGGAGATAAAGGTCTTTGCCTGAAACGTATGCTGTCCATAAAAAATCTTCGTTGAGAAACAAAAGCTGAGATGGCGTAATGGTAAGACTTCCCGTCCCATCTGTGCCAGCCGACAGAATCTTAAAAGTCTGATGGATGCCTTGAGAAAGCTTCAGGTTCAAAGCATCAATAGCTCCCTGGGACAAAGAAACATTCAGGAACACACCATTATAAAAGTACACATCGTCTCTGACATCGATAAAATCATGGCTTGTGCCTAATGTTCCCAGAAGATTTTCGATTTCCAGGTCTAAAACAGAACCAGCGTTCAAAGTAAGACTACCGTCTATATCCATGATACCAGGGGAATTACCAGGAGCAAGATGACCGCCTGAATAGTTTACGATGTTAGCAACAATCGTTCCCGTACCTTTGATGATACCCCCAGATTGGTTTTGTACTGTTTGCGATGCCTGGAGTTTTCCTACTCCAAGCTGTATGGTACCATAGTTGATAAGACCACTGGCAGTGACATTCAGCGTTTGCCCAGATACATTGGCATGTATCTTTCCATAGTTTACAATATTGTTGCCGCTTATGGTGCCAAGTCCGTAGATATTAGAAGTGGAGGAGAAAGTCAGATTGCCTCCTGTGGCATTTTGAATATTGGCTCCACTGTTCATCTGTATTTCACCAGAAAATGTTTGGGCACCTGTATCAAAATACAAAAGAGAAGAGCTGCCAATGGTAACTTTGCTTCCGCTTGTGACGGTAAGACCACCGCTTACATTGAGCCTGTCGCTGTTATCTGCCAGACTCAAATTGCCTTGTAAGGTAACAC
>CALKWO010000352.1 GCA_938003875.1 uncultured bacterium | reverse complement strand
ATAATGATAAAGAGAAAGATAACGAATTAATTCCCAAATCTTTCGTAAGCTCTTGCTAATCAATAATCCAGATTTAACATTGTCAAACTAAGCGATAATCGTGAATCCAATATCTAAAACATAGGGAAAGGAGAAAAATGGACAAGTATCAAAAAAAATTCAAGGAATTCAAGGAAAACATGCAAGGCTGCATCTTGCAAGTATGGCAGGAACTCAGTCCAGAACAGAGGGAAATGGCAGAAGATATCATTATGCAGGCATGGGAGGAAGAGGATACCCAAGGCTTTCGCTATAGCGACCAACAGCTTCTTGCCTGCTTTCTTTCCAACCAGATACTCTATCCTTGCTCGGATGCTGTTTTCAAAGCTATTTTTCTTAACGACGAAGGCTATGTCCTGCTTAAAGATTTGATTTGCTGGACTGTCTTTCAAGGGCACAGGAAAATCCTGAACCTCACGGTTTTGCCTTCGGAGCAAAATATCTCTGTTTTTGGAGATAAAATCTTCCACTGCGATATTGTTGTTGTTTTAGAAAACAACGAAAAATGCAATATCGAAATGCAGCTTACCCATCACGAAGGGCTTTCTTCTCGTATGGTAATTCAGGCAGCCAAACTTCATGTATCCCAGGCCAAAAAAGGCTTAGAATTCCTTTCCATAAAGCCTACCCTGTCTTTATGGATCATGCCCTTTGACTTTACTGGCTTTCAGGGTTGCTATAGCTCTGCCAGGCTACGCTTTGACCAGGACTGCGCCAAAATCATGAGCGATGATATGCAATTCCATTTCTTTGAATTCTCCAAAGCTCTCGCTCATCCTGAAAAAGAAGGCCTGGGACTTTGGCGTAGCTTCTTTGGCATGAAAACCATCGAGGATTATAACTCTTTGAAAAGAAAGGGGGATATTATGTCTCGCGCCACCAGCAATCTCGCTTCTCTCTCCAGCAATTCTGCCTTTCGCCAGAATGTTGTCGAGGAATCCTTCAAAGAACTTGGCCGCAGAATCGAACGCGGTGCTTACTACGAGAAAGGACTTAAAGAAGGCAAAATCGAAGGCAAAATCGAAGGCAAAATCGAAGGCAAAATCGAAGGCATCAAGGAGGGGGAAACCAAAGGCAAAATCGAAGGATTAAGAATGTTTTTGCAATTAAAGTTTGGAGAAATAGGATTACAGCTTATGCCCAAAATTCAGCACATACAAGACGTGGATAAACTCAATTCCCTTTTTCCTCTTGCTATGAATGCTCAAAATATCGAAGAATTTGAGCATGGCCTTGCTCTAGTACTCGCGAATACTATGGTATAAAAAAACACACAGAAAATCTGTAGCCGCAGGGTTGCGCCGAAAAAGCTCTCTATTCTCCAAATACCAAAGCTAGCGAAATCCCTGCGCTCTGGCCAACGCATCAACGATGCTTAACTTAACCCAGATAAACCGAAAAAGAAAAATTCACCACGAAGGACATAAAGAACACGAAGAAAAAAAATCAAAAAATTATACTCTTCGTGCCCTGCTTATCTTCGTGGTGAAAAATCTTTACACATTTGCACAAGATTTCACTCGTAAGTGAATAATCTTTATCTTTATCGTCTAAAGTGACTAAGTCTATCCAAATATCCTGCGAAAAATTTCTTCTGCCCATAATTTTTTTTCCCTTTATCAACGATTTGTGATATAATTTGGCAATGCCAGAATGGAAGTATGGCATTGTCAAAGTCATTTAAAGAGGAGTAAACGTGTTCACAGAATACGATCCATTACACGATAAAATGCTACAAATTTTGGACTGTAGCGGTAATATCATCAATCCAAAATTTATGCCTGATCTTTCTCTTGCTCAGATTAAAGAGGCTTATAAATGGATGCTATATGCAAGAATAGCAGATATTAAGGCTGTTTCTTATCAAAGGCAGGGAAGAATGTATACCTATCCTCCCAATTTGGGACAAGAAGCGAGCGCATTAGGAACAGCGATGGCATTGGAAAAGGAAGATTGGCTGGTACCAGCTTACAGGGAACTGGCTGCATGGCTTTACAGAGGGGTATCTGTGAAAGAAGTGTATCTTTTCTGGGGTGGGCATGAAGAAGGCAGTAAATTTGCCAGTGCTAAAAATATTATCCCTCCCTGCGTTCCTATTGGCTCACAAACTTTACATGCCGTTGGTATTGCCTATGCTCTTAAATATAAAAAGCAAAACAACATCGTCTTGACATATATTGGCGATGGCGGGACTTCTGAGGGCGACTTTCATGAGGCTATGAACTATGCAGGAGTATGGCATGCTCCTATTGTCTTCGTTTGTCAGAATAACCAGTATGCTATTTCTACTCCCAGAAAGAAGCAGACAGCAGCAAGAAGCATCGCAATCAAAGCATTGGGCTATGGGCTTAAAGGAATACAGGTGGATGGCAATGATTTTTTGGCTACATATTCTGCTGCCCATGCTGCCATAAAAGAAGTCAGAGAAGGGGGTATGCCTATCCTTATCGAATGCATTACCTACCGCCAGGGTGCGCATACAACATCGGACGATCCTACTCGCTATAGAGAAAAAGAAGAAGAAGAAATCTGGCTGGAAAGAGATCCTATAAAAAGGCTTAGGGCTTATCTGCAACAAAAACAGGAATGGAACGAAGAAGAAGATAAAAAATTACAAGAGCAATATGAAAAAGAAATTGAAGAGCAATTCGCACAGGCAGAAAAGCAACCTTATCCTCTTTCCGATATTTTTCAATATATGTATGTAGAAACTCCTGAAAATCTAAGAAAGCAGCAAATAGAATACGAAAAGTTTTTGAATTGGAAGGAGACGCAGAAATGGCAGTAATGACGATGGTTCAGGCCATCAATTCGGCTTTGGAAATAAAACTTAAAGAAGATTCCAACGTGCTTTGCTATGGTGAAGATGTAGGGGTGGAAGGCGGTGTTTTTCGTGTTACAGAAAATCTGCAAAAGCAGTTTGGAGAAGATAGAGTCTTTGATTCTCCTCTGGCAGAATCTGGGATTGTGGGAACAGCCGTTGGTATGTGTATCGCTGGTCTGCGTCCTGTTGTGGAAATACAGTTCTGTGGCTTTGTTTATCCCGCTTTCAATCAAATCCTTTCTCATGTGGCCCGAATGCACAATCGTACAAGGGGACGCTATCGAATGAGTATGGTGATTCGGTTTCCTTATGGTGGTGGAATCAAGGCACCAGAGCATCATTCGGAAAGCATGGAAGCTTTGTATGCGCATACTCCAGGGCTCAAGGTAGTCATTCCATCCAATCCTTATGATGCTAAAGGTCTTCTAATAAGTGCCATCGAATCGGATGATCCTGTTCTTTATTTGGAGCCTAAGAGAATCTATAGAGCTATCAAACAAGAAGTTCCACAAGAAAAATATAGTATCCCTTTGGGACAGGCCAAAATAGTACAGGATGGGCATCATCTTACTCTGATTTCTTATGGTGCTATGCTGAGAGAAGCACAGAAAGCGGTTGTGATGGCCAAAAAAGAGGGCTACAGCATAGAGCTTATAGATTTGCGTACTATATCGCCCATAGACAAGGAAACCATCGCCCAATCCATACGTAAAACAGGACGAGTTCTTTCCGTGACAGAAGGCCCTAAGAGTTTTGGCGTAGGCGCGGAAATTATGGCTATCGCTAATGAAGAAGCCTTCCTGAATCTGGAAGCACCTCCGACAAGACTTGCTGGTTTTGATACAGTACCACCCTATCCCAGAGGAGAAGGCTGGTATTTTTATCCTCCAGAGAGAATTTTCTATGAAATCAAAAAATTGATGGAATTTTAAATCCAGGAGAAAAGCAATGGCAATTTTAATGAAAGGAAAGGCTCTTTCTGAAAAAATAAGGGCGCAGATTCAGGAAGAGATAAAATCTTTAGAGCCAAAGCCCACTCTAGGTGTCATTATGGTAGGAGACAATCCTGCAAGCAAAATCTATGTAAGCAAGAAAAAAGAAGCTCTGGAATCGGCAGGGGCTTCTTTCCATCTTGTCTCCATGAGCCAGGAAATCCAGCAAGCGGAGCTGGAAGGGCAGATCGAAAATTTCAACCAGAATCCCTTGGTGAATGGTATTCTTGTACAGCTTCCTTTGCCTTCCCATATCAACACTCACAATATTCTCCAAAAAGTACTTCCCCAAAAAGACGTAGATGGATTTCATCCCGTCAATGTGGGAAGGCTTTCTATGGGAATACAGCCCTATGCCATATCCTGCACACCCTATGGAATCATCAGGCTATTAGAGGAGTATCAGATTCCTATAGAAGGAAAGCATGCTGTGATTGTAGGACGATCCAATATTGTAGGAAAGCCTCTTGCTTCCTTGCTTTTAAATAAAAATGCAACCGTGACGATATGCCATAGCAAAACTCATGGTCTTGCTTCCTTTTGTCAGCAAGCCGATATTCTGGTAGCAGCAGTGGGTGTTCCGAAGCTTATCCAGGCATCTTTTGTAAAAGAGGGTGCTGTGGTAATTGATGTAGGAATCAATCGTACATCAGAAGGAAAAGTAACAGGAGATGTGGATTTTACTGAAGTAGAAAAAAAAGCGGGTTATATTACTCCTGTACCAGGAGGAGTCGGGAATATGACCATAGCCATGCTGTTTTCTAATCTTGTAAATCTTTATAGAATTCAAAATTCAAACTCTAACTAACATTCCATTCTTTTTAAAGGAAAGACGATTTATGAGTAAAAAACTGAATAAAAATAGAATAAAGGAAAGGGAGCAAAAAAATAGAAGCGAAGCTCCCGTTGCTTCTCAGGACGAGCAGGAAGTTCCTTCCCCACAAGAACAAGATGTTCCTTCTTTGCAAGCACAAGAAGCCCCTGCACCACAAGTTCAAGAAACCCTTGTACCACAAGAAGCTCCTGCACCACAAGAAGCTTCTGCACCACAAGAAGCTTCCGCGCCACAAGAAGCTCCTGCACCACAAGAAGCTCCTACACCACAACTCCAGGAATGCCCTGTCCATGAAACAAAATTGTGCATTTCTCAGCAGGTTCACGAATGCAAGAAAGTCATGAATGTACACTCTGAAATAAGCAAGACAGCTCTTCAGAAATCGTTTGCCGATTATCTAAAATACTATCTTGCCAAAGACCAGTTTAGCGCAACAGTACGGGACCGTTATATTTCTCTTGCTATGGCAGTGAGAGATCGCATGGTGGAAAGATGGGTGGAGACTCAGCAAAACTATCATTTCGATAAAGTAAAAAGAGTCTATTATCTTTCTTTTGAATATCTTATGGGAAGATCTTTAAGTAATAACATCATCAACCTGGACATGCGGGATATTGCAAAGCAGGCAATGGAAGAGCTGAATATAAATATAGAAGATCTTTGTGAGCAGGAAGTGGATGCTGGACTAGGCAATGGCGGTCTGGGAAGACTTGCTTCTTGTTTCCTGGATTCTATGGCTACGCTCAGGCTTCCTTCTATGGGCTATGGTCTTCGATACAACTATGGTATTTTCCGACAGGAAATTTTAGACAATGAACAAAAAGAAGCACCAGACGATTGGCTAAGAGATGGAAATCCCTGGGAAATTGAACGCCCTGAATATAAATTCATTGTAAAATTCGGTGGCAACATCCACATTGAAAGAAAAGATGGAAGAGACAATTATTTGTGGAATCCAGAATATACAGTGATTGGAATTCCCTATGATTATCCTATCATTGGCTATGGAAGCGATAATGTAAATACCCTTCGTCTCTGGTGTGCCAAAGCCAGTGAAGAATTCGATCTAAATGATTTTCAAGATGGAGATTATATCGCTGCTGTATCCCATAAAATCCAGGCAGAAAATCTTACCAAAGTTTTGTATCCTAATGACAACATCTATAGTGGCAAGGCACTGCGCTTCCGCCAGCAATACTTTTTCATATCTTGTTCTTTGCAAGATATAATCCGCCGCTACCAGGTAGATCATAATGATTGGACACAATTCCCAGACTATGTAGCAATACAGCTCAACGATACTCATCCTGCCATAGCTATTGCTGAATTGATGCGAATTCTTGTAGATGAAAAAAAGTTGGACTGGAATACTGCATGGGATATTACCGTAAAAACCTTTGGCTATACAAACCATACTCTCATGCCTGAAGCACTCGAAAAATGGCCTGTGTATCTTTTTGAAACCATGCTTCCAAGACATCTGCAAATCATATACGAAATCAATCGTGCCTTTTTGGAACAGGTATCTTTGCGTTATCCAGGGGATAATGATGTTTTGAGGCGTATGAGTCTTGTAGAAGAAGGCAATCCCAAGCAGATTCGTATGGCCTATCTTGCCATAGTAGGATCTCATTCGGTGAATGGCGTTGCTGAAATCCATACCAAGCTTTTAATACAAGATCTTTTCCGCGATTTTTACAATTTTTTCCCTGAAAGGTTCAATAGCAAAACCAATGGAATTACTCAAAGACGTTGGTTGCTCAAAAGCAATCCAGCACTTGCACAGTGGATTACAGAAAAAATCGGGAAAAAATGGATTACCAATTTGTATGAGCTAAAACCATTAGAGCAGTATATTAAAGACGAAAGTGCTATACAAAAATTTGCCCAGATCAAATTAGAAAACAAAAAACGCCTTGCCAAAATCATCGAAAAAGAGAATGGTATCATAGTAGATCCTAATGCCATTTTCGATGTTCATATCAAAAGAATCCATGAATATAAAAGACAATTGCTTAATATATTGCATATCATAGCATTATACCAGCGTCTCAAAAAAGATCCTAGCTATGATATGGTTCCCAGAGTATACATTTTTGCAGGGAAATCTGCCCCTGGCTATTATATGGCCAAGATGATCATTCGATTCATCAACTGTGTAGCACAGATTATCAATAGTGATGAAAGCATAAAGAACAAAATCAAAGTTGTCTTTATGAAAAACTACAGTGTAAGCCTTGCAGAAATGATTATTCCCGCTGCCGATGTCAGCGAGCAAATCTCTACAGCAGGCATGGAAGCCTCTGGAACAGGGAATATGAAGCTGTCTCTCAATGGGGCTTTGACAATAGGCACTATGGATGGTGCTAACATCGAAATTATGCAGGAAGTAGGCAAGGACAACATCTTTATTTTTGGTTTGACTGCCGATGAAGTTGCTGCTTACAAAGAACATGAGAGCTATAACCCATGGCATTTTTATCATAATGACCCTGAGCTGAAAGAGGTAATTGATCTCATTTCTTCTAATTTCTTCTGCCTGCATAAGCACGGGATGTTCGATCCCATTTTGAATTATATGTTTAAAGAAGGGGATCGCTTCTTTGTTTTGGCAGATTTCAAAGATTATCTGGAAACCCAGTTAAAAATAGACAGGCTCTATCGCAATCCTAGTGAATGGTACTCCAAGGCTATCCTCAATGTTGCCAATATGGGTAAATTCAGTTCTGACAATGTGATTCGCCTCTATGCAAAAGAAATCTGGAATATGAATCCTGTTCCTATTGACATCAGCAAAAAACGAAACGATACAATCTACCAGGCACGAGTACACAAGCCTTAACGAAAAGAAGGAGCGTTACGGATTATATAAAAATCCGTAACGTCATTTTAATTTATGATCTCTTTAGGTTCTCTGACGTTGGAAAGTCCTTTTATTTTAGCTCCTATGGCAGGGTTGACAGATTCTCCTTTTCGCAGGATGATGAGACGAAGGAAAGCCTCTATGGTTGTCTCAGAGCTAATTTCCGCCACAGGAGTCCACTATACATGCAAGCACACTTTGGAAATGTTCAATTTTCATGAAGAAGAACATCCTGTGGGTATCCAGCTTTTTGGTGCAGATGAGGACTATCTTTGCAAAGCTGCACAACATGCGCAGGAACAAGGTGCTGATTTTGTAGATTTGAATTTAGGATGTTCTGTTCCTAAAGTTGTAAAAAAAGGATGCGGTGCAGCTCTGGCATGCAATCTTAGCAAACTGGCTCATATCCTGAGTTCTTTGGTAAAATCCGTCCGCATTCCTGTGAGCATCAAAATTCGTACAGGTTGGGACGAAAGTTCCCGAAATGCAATGGATGTTATACGTCTGGCGGCAGATGCTGGAATTGCCTGGGTTGCCCTTCATGGAAGAACGAGTGCTCAGGGCTATTCAGGAGTGGCAGACTGGGACTTCATAAAACAAATTAAAGAAAAAAGTCCTATTCCCATTATAGGCAATGGCGATATAGACACTCCAGAAAAGGCATTGCAAAGGCTCAAAGAATCTGGTGTGGATGCCGTTATGATAGGACGAGCTTGTGCCCATAATCCTTTTTTATTTGCTCAGAGTTTTTTCTTATGGAAAGGAGAAACATTTGTTCCTTCTATCCAGGATTATTTGCAGCTTCTTGGGGAACATAGAGAATGTATAGAAGAATACTATAGCCCAGGAAGAGCTCTTGTTTTTGCCAAGAAATTTTTATCAGGTTATGCTTCTGGTTTTTCAGATTGTAGAAAATTTCGCAATGAAATCTTTCATACGGAAGATAGTGATCTTCTTTGGGAAAAAGCGGTGGAATTTTTTCAAAGCCTGCAATCTTAGAAAATAAGCCGTGAGGAGAATACTATGCCGAAAATATTAGTCATGGATGACGATAAGAACATGGCTCTTTCTTTGCAAAAAATTTTAGAAAAAGAAGGCCATCAGATAGAGATTTGCGAAAATATTCACAAAGCCTTGGAGTCTGTTTTCCAAACAGACTTTGATGCTATTGTAGCCGATATTTTTATGCCAGAGGGAAGTGGCTTGGAATTTTTAGAAAAGATTCATGAAAAGCTTGTTACCGCTCCCATGATTGTAATTACAGGCTATCCTAGTCATGAAACTGCTGCACAGGCATTGCGCCTGGGAGCATTTGATTATTTAACCAAGCCAATCTCTACAGAATTGCTTTGCAAAACGCTAAACAATGCCTTAAAGATCTATTCTTTAGAAAAAGAAAACAAAAAATACCAAGAAAATTTAGAAGACCTTATCAAAGAAAGAACAAAAGAGCTGGAAGAAAGCGAAGAGCGATTCCGTAATCTGGTAGAATCCAGCAAAGACGCAATGGTCGCTATTGATGAGAAGGGAATTGTCATTCTTTTTAATCCAGCAGCCGAAAAGATGTTCCAGCGTACAAAGGAAGAAATGATAGGGACAACGTTGGATCTACTTTTGCCAGAGGATTATAGAAAAATCCATCAGGATTATGTCAATAGCTATTTTACAACAGGATTCCCAGATACTGCTATTGGTAAAACCATAGAATTGCAGGCAGTAAGAAAAAATGGAATCTTTTTCCCTATGGAATTATCTCTTTCCAAAGGTACTTATTGCAATAAAAAATTTGTGCTTGGTTCTATACGTGATTTAACAGAAAAAAAAGGAAAAGAAGAACAAAAACGTTTGCAGGATTCCCATCTTTTTCGCATACAAAAGCTAGATGAATTTAGCAATTTGATGGGGAGGCTTGCGCATAGTCTTAACAATCTTCTTTCTCCTATTATGGGTTATACGGAATTGCTTTTGATAGAGTCTAGCGGAAAACAACCTGCCTATGGGTATTCTTGTGAAATTATGAAATCCACCGAAAAAGCTTCTGAACTTATGAAAAAATTTTTAGCATTTGGCAGTAGCCAGCCCTTGCAGTTTAGAACGGTAAGTTTAAACCAGATCATCCAAGGATTTCGCCAGATTCTACGACGTTCTTTGAAAACCAGCATTGAAATAGAATTCCAGCTTGTTCCTGATATATGCAATATAAAAGCCGATGTTTCTCAGTTGGAACATGTACTCCTCAATCTTGCCAGCAATGCACAGGATGCCATGCCCTATGGCGGTACTCTGCGAATTTCTACTCAAAAAATTTCTATCAAAAAGGAAATTTCTTGTGATTATATACGAATGATAGTAGAAGACACAGGATCAGGAATGGATAATTCCATTTTAGAAAATCTTTTTCAACCTTATTTTACAACCAAAAAAGATTGTATAGGAATGGGCTTGCCTATTGTTTATGGAATTATAAAACAACATACAGGAGAAATTTTTGTTACCAGCCAGCCAGGAAAAGGCAGCCAGTTTTTCATAGATTTTCCAGAAATTAAGGAAGAAGAAATCATAGAAGAAAAGGCAGATAAAACATCCTCTAAAGAATCAGAAACCATAATGGTTGTAGAGGATGATGATACAGTTCGTATGCTAGTATGTGAAATGCTACAAAAAGAAAAATACTATGTTATTGAGGCTAAAAATTCTATATACTGTTTGGATATATTGAATAGTACCCAAAAGCATATTGATCTATTGCTGGTGGATGTGATTATGCAACCCATGAACGGAATCGCCCTTTATGAAAATCTCAAAAAAAGATTTTCTGATTTAAAGGTTTTATCTATATCAGGCTATTCTGCTGAAACCTTGCGATTCCAGAATATCTTAAAAGAAGGTATTCCTTTTCTTGCTAAACCTTTTACTTCCAAAATACTTCTTGAGAAAGTCAGGGAGATTTTACATCCATACCCCCATACCGTCGAGAAAGGATAAAACCAGTGCTAAGCAAACTCTTTCTTCCCATGACTCAGGAAGAAAAAAAATCCAGAGGATACAAAGATTTCGATATAATTCTTGTTACAGGAGATGCTTATATCGACCATCCTTCCTTTGGAGTTGCCGTTATTGGTAGAGTCCTCGAATCTGCTGGCTTTCAAGTAGGAATTCTCTCTCAACCCCATTGGAAAAGTGCTGACGACTTTAGGAAGTTAGGCCGTCCCAGGCTATACTTTGGCGTTACAGCAGGCAATCTGGACTCTATGGTATCTCATTATACTCCATCTCATAAAAAACGGCACAATGATTCCTATTCTCCAGGAGGAGAAGGAGGCATGAGGCCAGATATGGCAACCGTGGTCTATGCCAATCGTTGCAGAGAAGCCTTCCCCGATGTTCCTGTCATTCTAGGAGGAATAGAGGCAAGTCTCAGACGTTTCAGCCATTATGACTATTGGAAAGATAAAGTCAAGCAAAGCATTCTTCTGGACAGTAAAGCGGATATACTGGTATATGGAAACGGAGAAAAGCAGGCGATAGAAATAGCCAGAAGGCTGGCACAAGGGGAAAATATCAAAACGATCCAGGACATTCCAGGAACAGTAGTCAAAGTCAAGAATGTCCCTTCTCAGGCAGTCATTCTGCCTTCTCATTCCGATGTAAGCCAGGATAAAGCAAAATTTTCCGAGATGTTTCGCATTCTCACTTTGTCCAACGATGGGATGGTGGCGCAGCCCATAGAACACTGGTATATTCTGCAAAATCCACGCTGGATATACATGCAACAAGACCTGGATAGCGTTTATTCTCTGGATTTCCAGCGATTGCCTCATTTCAGCTACAATAAGCCCATTCCAGCCCTGGCTACGGTAAAGCATTCCATACAAACCCACAGAGGGTGCTTTGGCGGTTGCTCGTTTTGTGCCATCTATTTTCATGAAGGGAAAAGAGTCATTTCCCGAAGCCAGGAAACCATACTTAGAGAAGTTCAGGCCATAGCCAAAGTCAAAGGCTTTGGTGGCACAATTGACAATGTCGGAGGGCCAACAGCCAATATGTATGCTATGGACTGTAAAATAGGCTGGTGCAGTTCCAGACCATCCTGTCTGTTTCCCAATATTTGTAAAAACCTGATTATCACACATGGCCCCTGGCTGGAATTGCTTCAAAAAATTCGATCTATGGACAATATAAAAAATGTCTTTGTGGAATCAGGCATCCGCCACGATCTTTTTCTGGCAGACAAACCAGAATATATGGAAGAATTTTGCAGGCACTATATAAGTGGCCAGCTTAAAACAGCACCAGAGCATTGTTCAGAAAGAGTCCTGCGCTATATGCGAAAGCCTTCCTATGCCTTGTACAAAGAATTCCAAAAAAGGTATGCTCAAATTTCCCAAAAAATAGGGAAAAAACAATATCTTGTTCCCTACTTTATGTCTTCTCATCCAGGATGTGAAATCCAGGACATGATCTCTCTTGCCCAAGAAATCAAAAATTTAGGGCATTTTATAGAACAGGTGCAGGATTTTACCCCTACACCCATGACATTGTCCTCTTGTATGTACTATACAGGTTACGATCCTTTGTCTGGGAAAAAAGTACCTGTTGCCAAAACACTTCAAGAAAAAAAATGCCAGAGAGCTTTTCTTCAATCGAAAGATAGCAAAAATTACGATATTCTTTATGAAGCTTTACAAAAAGCCTCTCGCCAGGATCTCATAGGCAATGAAAAAAAATGCCTGATTCCTTATAAAAAGGGATATTGAAAAAATAGGATTGGAGGCTACTAGAAAATATATACAAGGAAGGTGTTGGAGGGCGGGAATAGCTTGACAAAATATGATCTAATATAGTATAATACTATTATGAAGACAGTATATAAACCAAAAGAATTTTCTCAAATGATAGGGAAGTCGGTATTGACATTGCAGAGATGGGATAAAAAAGGAATATTAAAGGCCCATCGTTCCCCAACAGATAGAAGATACTATACGCAAGACCAATATATAGAATATCTTGGACTTAAAGCAACGAGTAATAAAAAAACAGTGGTTTATGCGAGAGTATCAACAAAAGCCCAAAAAGCAGATTTGAAAAATCAGATAGATGCAATTAGAGTATTCTGTGATACAAGGCTATGGAAAGTAGATGAATGGATAGAAGAAATAGCCAGTGGATTAAATTACAGAAGAAAAAAATTTAACGACCTGATGATCGAAATTGAATTGGGACAAGTGGGGAATCTGATCATAGCACACAAAGATCGCTTAGTGCGATTTGGATTCGAATGGTTTGAAAGTTTTTGCGAGAGACATGGCACCAAATTGTTTATAGTAAATGGCGATTCCCTATCCCCAGAACAAGAATTAGTACAAGATTTGCTTTCCATAGTTCACGTTTTTTCTGAAAGATTATATGGTTTGAGATCTTATATAAAGGCGATAAAAGATGCAGCAATCCAAAAAGATCAAAATCCAGATAAAAGAAAAGGATAAAGAAGCATTAGAATTTATGCAAAGCAAGTGCCGAGGCTTATATAATTGGTGGATTGCAAAACTAAAAGGCGGAGAATCATGGCGAGTTTATGAAGCGAAAAAGACCTTACAAGCCAGTAAAGCCTATGATCCTGAAATGAATCAGGTATATGGTAAACTCTTGGCAGAAGTCTATTTCAGGATAGATAAAGCAATGAAGGTATTCTTTAGACGATGCAAGAAAGGAGAGAAGAAAAAAGGTTTTCCACGTTTTAAACCTCGCCATCAATTTTTTACCCTATTGTATCCAGCAATGTATATCAAAATAGAGGGGAACAAAATTATTTTGCCAACAGGCGGTAAAGGTAAAAATAAAAAATTTTGTAATGTTGTGGCAACACTTACAGAAAATCCCCCTGAAAATTTTGGTGAAGTAGCTGTATCCAGAGATGCTAGAGGCTGTTACTATTGCTCTTTTGTATATGAAATAAAAAAAATTGAATCAGTACAAAAGTCTGGGATATTAGCAGTGGATTTAGGCATTAAAACACTTGCTTGCTGTGTCAATGAAAAAAAGCGTTTTTATCACGTTGGCGGATTCAAAGGCTATTCATGGTTCAATAAACAACTCGATAAAATCCGTTCTAAACGAGATAAATGTCATAAAAAATCTCGACGTTATCTTTATTTATCTCAAGTCTATCAGCGTGTTTCTCAAAAAAAACGTAATAAACGTAACGATTCTCTACATAAGGCGAGTCATCTTATTGCTCACAAACTGGCTGAAAGTGCTGTTGTGATCGGGGATTTATCTCAGCGACAAATGGTAGAGAAATCGGATAATAAATATAAGAACCGAACTGTTTTTAACGAATGGGGTTTATACCTCTTTGTCCAGATGCTTTCTTACAAGCTTTTTTCTCTTGGCAAACAATTGTTTAAAATTTCAGAGAGAGATACTAGTAAAGAATGCCATCAATGTCATAATAAACAATCTATGCCTTTGTATAAACGGACTTACAAATGCCCACATTGTGGTATGGCTATGGATCGCGATGAAAACAGTGCGCTCAATATTCTTGAGCGGTTCCTTGCCCGGCTTGGGCCATCTCCGTGTGATGTACTTGGGTAACCAAGAAAATAAAATTTCAACTAGTTTGACATCTTTTGACTATATTTTTTAAAGCAGCTTTCAAAGAAGAACAAGAAAAATGCCTTGCGTCTGGTATGGATGATTTTCTGACTAAACCCCTGAATCCCCAAAAAATCAAAGAGATAGCGAATCGTTTTATGGCTTAGTCCAGGCTGATAGATTATACCTACTATTGCTTCTTGGCAGGTTTACAAAAAACAAACTGTTTGACAAAGCAAGCGTACTTTGCTAAATTGTATTTCATTCATGGTACACTTGTGAAAAATTTTAGAAAATTGTAGACATAGGGAGAACAGGATGAAATCCTGGATTTTTATATTGATTTTTATTTTTTTTTGCAGATATATACCAGCGAGCCAGGAAACGGAAGAAAAGTATTATAGGCTATGGATACATTCCTGTCAGATTATGCAGCAAGTATGGAACCAGTGGGAAGAAGAGCATGCTGTCCTGACAGAAGAGGAATACTATTTTGCAGGGATTATGCACTATTGTATCCAGGACATTCCCAAAGCACTGCAATATTTTAAAAAGCTAGGAAATGATGAAAAATCGGAATTTCAGAAAATAGCATATCTATGGCAAGAGTATTTACAAAATGGATCTGTTGTTCTGGAAACGCAAAGCGATATGTCTGCGCGAATGGCTTCTGAGATAGCCTTGCTTTCTTACTTTACGGGAAATCCAACTGCCTGGCAACAGAGTTACAATGCTTTGAAAAAAGCCCAGGACAGCCAGTCAGACATATATTGGCAAAATCTTGCGATGACATGCCCTGAAGATACAGATTTATGGAAAGAAGCCTTAGCCAAGTCGTTTCTTCATCAGGATAAACCTTTTTTTCATAGCTATGTTTTTTATAGCTTGTATAAATATGTTTGCCAAAACGGCTCTCCCTTCTCTCCTGAAAAAAATGAGGAAGAGAATAGGACAGAAGAAAAAAACTCTTTATGGAACCTGGCATATCATTATGGAAATTTAGGATACTACTATCATATTCAGGGAGATACGGACCAAGCATCCTTTTTTTGGCAAAGTTCTTTGGAGCTTTACAATCGGCTTTTTTTACCTATGTACAGAGGAAATTTGAAATATTTTTCGCCAGTGCATATTACACAAATGTCTCAAGTGTGGTTTATTTGCGGACACTATGAAGATATGCTCTTTTATCTATATCGCCCTGATAGCAAGGAAGAATCAGGCATGGCAGGCAAAGCTTTTCGTCCTGCTTTGCAATTTTTATCTGCTGCAAAGCTCAAAAAACTTCCTTTACCATGTCTGGAAAATCTGTCTGGAGGAGAACCTTTGGTTCCTTTGAAATAGGCAATCTTTTGTAAGGAAATAATCCAGTGCGTGTTGTTTTTTTGCTTTGTATGGTTTATGTATTTTTTTTGAATGCACAGGAAAAAAAAATATTTGTTTATGGAGATTTTGGTTATCCTGAATCTCTGGATAGCATAACGGCTACAAAAGCATCAGAATATAGAATTGGACAGCTCATTTTTGATAGCCTGCTGGTACAGAATGCCCAGGGGGATTTTCTATTTTCTCTTGCGCAGGATATAGACATTTCGCCTGATGGGCTTAGTTATACTTTTATTCTAAGAAAAAATTTAAAGTGGGCTGATGGTATTCCCTTGACAGCAAAAGATATAGAATTTACTTTATCCTTGATGCTCAATCCACAAAGCGATAATTATGATTCTACTCTTTTGGAATATGTCGAAGATGTGGTTTGCCTGAACCCTCAGGTGATTACCGTTGTTCTGGCTAAGCCATTTTATAGCCCATTGTCTCTCTTTACGTTTAAAATTTTACCCAGACATAAATTTTCCAATTCTTTTATAAAGCGTACAGATGCCTTTGTTAGAGAACCTTTAGGCTGTGGGCCTTTTCAATACTCTTCTCGTAAGGAGAATATACTGCTATTTTCTCAAAACCCTGCTTTTTCTTATAGAAAGATGCCTTTTTTGACAGAAATTCATGCGAAGATATATGAAGAAAAAAAAGAAGCTGTACAAGATCTCCTGTCGAAAAAAATTTCTCTTGTTTGCGAGCTTCCCCCTTCCATGGTTTCTGCTTTTGAAAAAAACGAGAAAAATTTTGTATTAAAAAGATACCAAAGTCGCACGATCCACTTGATTGCCTTCAACCATAGAAAAGAGCATCGCTATAAAGATCTATTCCAGGATTCCAGAATACGCAAGGCATTTCTCCATGCTATTGATAGAGAAAAAATTCTCAGCCAGATTTTTAGTGACACAGGCAATACCCAAAAAAGGCAGGCACATGCTTTGATTTCAGGGCCTTTTCCTATCAATAGCTGGGCTTATAATGATAAAATTCTTCCTTTAGAATTTCAACTGCATTATGCCAAACAATTGCTCAAGGAAGCCTTGAGTGAAAAAAAATATGTTCTGGAAAAGGATGTTTGGAAAAATAGTGAAGGAAAACCGTTGTCTATTAGCCTGAAATATACTTCAGGGGATGAAGATATAGAAAATGCCTGTAAAAGCATTTCAGAAAATTTTCAAAAAATAGGCATTGATCTTGTCTTGGAAAAAAAAGAAGAAAAGAAGCTGCTTACAGAAGTATTTTTCGAGAATGATTTTGATCTTGTCTATAGAAAGTATAGCTTTGATAATACAATAGATATATATCCTCTTTTTGATGCTTCACGCATAGGAAAAGGGCAAAGCAATTTCAGTGGCTATGTTGACCCCAAATTAATGGAATTGTTCTATCAATTAAGAAGCAGCTTAAATCCATGGTTGCTGAGAAGCATTTCACACAAAATACACAAAATTGTACATGAAGAGAATGTTCATTTATTTTTATGGCAATTGGATATTTATACCGCTTATCAAAAAAATGTGAAAAATTTTCAGCTACACCCTTATTGGCTTTTCCATTTTCCTGAAAATTGGAAAATTTTTGACTAACAACCAGGTTCTTTCTATGGTTATTTGAGAATTTATTTTGGATTTATAATGGAGATTTTTTTATTTATAGGGAGCGAACAGGACTATGGATGTAAATTATGGTACAGGTGAAGTCAATCTTAAAGTAGTGTTTTATGGCCCTGGATTATCAGGAAAGACTACTAATTTAGAAATAATCCATAGCAAAGTGGCTGTCAATAATCGTGGCAGATTGACAGCGATTGCAACACAACAAGACAGAACTCTATTCTTTGATTTTATGCCTCTGGATTTAGGTAAAGTAGGAGGGCTCAAGACAAAGCTTCGCCTTTTTACTGTTCCTGGCCAGGTCTATTACGATTCTACAAGAAAGCTTGTGCTGCAACGAGTAGATGGGGTTGTTTTTGTGGCAGATAGCCAGATAGAAAAAAGAGAAGAAAATATAGAATGTATGGAAAATTTGGAAACAAATCTCAAAGAAAATGGCATTGATATCAATACAATACCGTTAGTATTGCAGTATAATAAACGAGATTTGCCCAACATACTAAGCGTAGAGGAGATGAATGCCACATTAAACGGCAGATTCAATGCTCCTGCTTTTCCCGCTATAGCCATTACGGGAGAAGGCGTTTTTCCTACATTAAAAACCATTACAGGCATGGTACTCAAATCAGTAGAAGACCTTACAAAAACATCCTCCATAAAAGCGATCAAAACGCCGTCCACTGGTACTCTGCCTGCTGCACTAAAAAAGAAATTAGAACAAACAGAAACTCCATCTAGTGATGCAGCTCCAGAGAAAAAAATAACAGTAAAGGTTGTCAACCCAACAGAAAAATTGCCTTTAACGGAAAAAAACAGCAATCTTTCTTCTTATGCAGCACAGAACCAGCAGGCTAATTCAACAACGAGAATAGCACCTATTCAAAAACCGTCAGGGTCTACTACTAAAATAGTGCCTGCTGCTTCTTTTGGTCCAGCTACCAAAATTCATCCTGCTATTATCCCTGCAAAGGGACAGGCAGAGACTCTCACAGGAAAGAGCACAGAAAAAGGCTCTAGTACTGTTCGGGTAAAACCTCTCTTGAATCAGCAAGCAGAAAAAGAGAAAGAAAAAAAGACACCCCTGCCAGAAACCCAGAAGAGAAAAACAGCACCTGGTTTTGATTCTAACAATTGGAATTTTGAAGGGGACCCCTATTCTATAGATGAAGACGAGGAGAATCTATGAAATCCTATATTGTACTATCTTTTCTTTGCTGTTTTTGCTTATCGTTTTTGTTTTGCCAGGATGGAATCGTCAACGGGCAAGATGATGTCCTGTTTGGAACAAGTCTTGCGCGATGGGGATACTATGATCTGGCCAATATTCTGGCAGATCGCATTGCAAATACCAGATCGTTATCCTTTGAGCAAAAAAATGCGGGAAAGGAATTACGATGCTCTATCATACAAATACAGGGAGAGAGAGAGGAAGATCCTACTAAAAAAAGCCAGTTGTTTCGCGAGGCAATCGACTGCTATAAATCTCTTTTGCCTTCTTTGCAAAACATAAAAAAATTGGAGTTGCAGCTCGAAATAGGGGATCTTCTGGTAAGCCAGGCAAGAAGCCTAATTTCACAAGGAGAGGAAGAAGCCGATAGTTCCCAGAAAAACGCTTTTTTTCAAAAGGCCACACCCTTTTTAGGAGAGGCGGAAAAGATTTTTTTAGATTTAAAAAAATCTTCAGACCATGCAGGCAGACATCTTGAGCCCAGGGGAGAGGATAAGCAAGAGAAAGAACGCTTAGTACATGCGAATATTCGCTACCAATCTTGGTTAGGATATGCCAGAGCTCTTTTTTTTCTGAGCAAAATTGGAAAAAAAGATTTTTTAGATAAATGCTTAAAGGAGCTGGAATCTTATATCTGGGATTATGAAGGTAGAATAGGGGCTTTTTATGCTATGATTTTGCGTGGCATGGTAATGCATAGCAAAAAAAAATATCAGGATGCTAACGATTCTTTTGATAATGTCATCAAAGCATTGCAGGATCGTTATATCACGACTGCAGAAAGTAAATACGAAAGCAGCCTTCATATAGGAGGAGTCTCTTCCACGATACGAAAAATTCTGGAGGAAAAAAATTGCATTCTGACTAAAAATGCCCGCATGAGAATATTAGAAAAAAATACAAAATGGATCATAGATGATGAAGGGAAATATCTGATCACAAAAGACCAGAATGGACTTCATATATATGAAGTGATTACATCAGAAACAGCCCATTCTTTGCGATTGCAGGCTTGCTATTACAAAATACAAACTCTCCTGGAACAAAAAGAATATAGCAAATCTATCACCCTTGTGAGAGAATTCAAAGAATATCTTAAGACTATTCACGATATTGAATTGGAAGATAGAGAATTTGGACAGGCGATTCTTTTGGAATTGGGCAAAGCATACATTGGACAAAAAGAATATGCTCTAGCCATGGAAATAGCCCAGAATATCGCCAGCAAAAAGAACTATTGGGGCTTTGTTGCCAGAGGCCTTCTGGCGAAATGGGGTAAACTAGACCCTAATGCCCTCCAGAATATTCAGAATGCCTATCTTGTTGCAACTTCCTTGTGGGATAAAGACCAGTACCAGGAAGCGATCTTGAGCTTTTTAAAAATCCTGGAATATGTCAAAAGTAGAGAAGAGATGGAACGCTATGGATTGGATGCCCTGGAAAAATTAGGACAGGCTTTCTGGCTTTTGTCCCTGTACCATGAGTCTGGAAGTTGCTATCAAATGCTAGCCCAAAAATATAGCAAATATGATAAAATCGTAAAAATAGGGGACAAGGAGCAAAGAGTCAATATTGCTGCCAAGGCTAGCTATTGGGCTTATCGTGCCTATTTCCAAAGCTATGAAGCGCACAAGGATCAGGAATCTAAAAATCTTTCTTCCAGAATGCTGGAACATCTCACGGCAAACTGGCCTGATTCCAGCTATGCACTCAATAGAACCTATGACCAGGCAAAAGAAAAAGAAAGAGATGCGGAGCTGGCAAAAGAAAAAGAATCCCAAAATCTTTACCGTATTGCAGCCCAGGCATACCAGCAGGTAAAGCCACAGGCTGATATGTATGAACCTTCGTTTGTATATGTTGGCAAGTGCTATTATAAAGCTGCTGAAGCAGGATTAAAGGCAACTAAACTCAATCCAGAAGATGATAAGATAAAATCCCTTCCTGCCGATGTTCGGGAAGACTATGAAATGGCAGCAAAGCATCTGAGAGAATACCATATTTATGCCCAAAAGAACGCTATACCCGATATGGATATACAAAGGCAGGCAAGGCGTAAAGAATCCCTGGCGCAGTCTTATTTTTATCTGGGGCAAATCTATATAAGACTTGGCGACAATACTAAAGCAGCAGAAAATTTTCAAACTCTTCTAAAAAATCATACTGACCAGGGAGAAATGGTAGCAGGCGCATTGTATTTTCTTGTAAGAATCAAAATTTCCCAGGAAGAGATGCAAGAAGCAGAGAAGCTTTTGCAAGAGATGGAAAAACGCTATGGTGTAAAATCCAACAATGAAGCCATCCGAAAATACCAGAGCTTTTCTGCCTATCTTTTAAGCAAACAGTATGGGAAAAAAGTGCAGGAAATGGCGCAAAGAATTCAGGATGAAAAAACAGAAGAGAAAAAATTGGAATTGCAAAAAGATATTTTGCTTCTTCGCCAAAAAGAGGCAGACACCCTCTATCAGTGGATTAGCTTGAAAGACAACCCGCCAGTAGCTCTTCAGGAATGGATAGGAACAAAAATTGCTATCTATGCGAATCTTCTGGTACAGGAAAACCAGGAAGAAAAAGCAACGGAATACTACCAAAAAGCTTTTCCTATGCTTCAAAATTGCCTTTCTTCTCTAAAAGACGAAGAGAAAAAAATGCAAGTCGAGCTAAAGCTGGTTCAATGCACTTTGATGATAAAGAATTGGGAAATGGCAGTGAAGCTTTTTTATCCTTTATTCCACAAAGATCTGGACAAAAGAATACAGCAAAGACTGAAAGAAATGGGCCCAAGAGGTATTTTGCCTGCTGTAACGCAGAAGGAAGATGCTATTTTTCTGGGGTATATTTCTCAGATTTTAACAGGTCTGGCAGAGCAGAATGCTTTTAAAGAAACAAACTCTCTCTATTCTTTCCTTTTGGAAAAATCCCACAGAGATTTCCAAGATGATCTCAAAAATTTTATCCAGGAAAATCGCCATTTGCAAAGTATGCTGGATAAGTACAAAAATCTGCTGGAGACTCTCTATTGGATAGAAGGAAAGACTTTGAGTGACCAAAAGAAAAAAGAAATTCAGGATGAATTCGACATCCAGGTCAAACAAAAAGGGGCAGGAAAGAAACAACGAGAACTTTTAAATGAGTACGAAAAAAAATGTCTTTCTCTCCTGGAAACACATCTTTCTGCAAAATCTGGCCTATCAGAAGAAGAAATGAAAAAACGTATCAAACGCATTTGCCTGCTCAGAGGCTATGATTTTACCTCTCGTCTTGTGGATAATCTACCAAGATATACCAATCCCCAGATTCGCTTTGGCTTCTACGACAACCCATTCTGGTGGGAAGCCAAATATCGCCAGGTTTATATCTTGTATTTACAAGAAAATCGTACTTTAGCCAAAAACCTCATCGAAATTTTACGTATCCAGCAAAAAAAGCTGGGTGGCCCAAAATACGAAGAAAAATTTCTACAGCTTTTGGATAAATTGAGGTAATATATATAGTTAGTTGCTGTATCTGGAAAAAATAAAAATTTAAAATCTGCCAATCTTCTTTGGAAAGGAGAAAAAAATTTATGAAAAAGGAATTGACGGCCTTAATTCTACTGATTTTGATTTCTTATTCCTACGCTGCCAATCTTGTTGTCAATGGAAGCTTTGAGTCAGGAAACACAGGATTTTCTAGTGCCTATGCTTATCAAAGTAACCTCTATCCAGCAGGCACATACTATGTTGGTTCGAATCCTCAGGCTTACCATTCGTCTTTCTGGCCTATCAGTGCTAAAGAAGGATCGAATATGATGATATTGAATGGTGCATCTACTGCCAACCAGAGTGTATGGAGCCAAAGCGGAATTGCTGTAACACCGAACACCACATACTTTTTTTCGACATGGCTGGCTTCTGTTACAGGAAGTGAAGCAGCAAATCTTAGATTTAGCATTAATGGATCCATCATCGGTAGCCTGACTGCTTCGCTCGATGGAGCATGGAAACAGTTCTATACTACCTGGAATTCAGGCTCCAGCACAACAGCAAACCTGGCATTGGTGAATATGAATACAGCTTCAGGAGGCAATGATTTTGCTCTTGACAGCATCGTTCTTGATACATACCATCCTGTAGAGCCACTCTTGTCAGCAAGTAGCACAAACTTTGGGAATGTATTGGTAGGCAGCTCTGGCACAGCCACTGTTACCGTTACCAACATAGGCTCGTCTACTTCTACGCTCACAGGAGGCATAGGCCCCTCATCTCAAGGGGAAATCACCCCTGGTTCTGGAACACAAAGCTTTAGCCTCGGCCAGAATCAAATCAACACCAGAACCTTTACTTATGCACCTACTTCACGTGGCGCAGACTCGACGAGCATCAGCATCACCAGCAATGGTGGCAATACAACACGTACTATTTCAGGAACAGGTGTAGCTGCAATCAACCAGGTAACAACAACCAATGCAGCGACAACTCGTGTTGGCACAAGCAACAATGCCAGTGTCAAAATACAGAATACAGGCGATGGAAATCTTTCTGGCCTGGGAGAAACAAGCAATCTGCGTGGCACTGTTCAGACTCCTACAGGAAGTGTCTTTTCTGGAAATACAACAAGCGTAAGCCTTGCTGATGGGGCTTCTCAAACACTCAACTATGTTTATACCCCTACATCACGAGGCACAAACAATTCTACGGTTCAGATCAACTTTGCTAATGGAAATTCGAATGGAACAAACAGTTCTCAGACTGTATCTGCCAACATTTCTGGGGTTGCAGTAAGCCCTGAGTACGTAAGTTCTGTTGCCCCTGGCTCCGTCATAGATTTGGGGACGGTAGAAGCCTATTCTACCAACCAATATACTCTGAGAATCCAGAATCTCACTCCTGATGCTGATTTAGGAAATCTGACAAACCTTAGCCTTTTGAGTGCAACCATCTCTGGCATAGACGCTAGCTTTTTTTCCATACAAAATTTTAGTCCTGTCGTGCTTGGCAAGAATGCCTATATTGATCTGATTCTTACAATAACGAATCCTGAATGGAGATTCAGTTATAAAAATGCAACGCTGACTGTCCTCACTGACCAAAATGCTGCTTTTGGTTCTGCAGGTCAGAGCTTTACCTATACACTTACTGCTTTGTGTGTGCCAGAAACATCTTCCTGGCTGATGATTATTATAGCCTTATCATTTATAGGAATTTCCTGTAAAAAAAATTGCTAAAAGGCTATCCGAAAACCGACCTTTGCAAACCAGAATTTTATACCATCTGAATTTCTATGGTTTACAAAGGTTTTTTTATTGAAGGATTTTTTTTATGATGGATAGAATCAAGCTATGGATTGTAAATTTTATGCTAAGAATGAGAAGATTTATCAATGAATTGAAGCATCCTGGGATTGAAGCCCAGAGAGAAGAGTTTGAAACTGTTGCTCGGACTTTTAAAATTTTACCCGATGTAGAATTAGAATCAGTAGAGATAGAGGGGCTTGATGCAGAATGGGTGAAGATACATGGACAGTCTCCTGAAATCTTTATCTTGTATTTGCATGGTGGTGGATATTCTCTAGGCTCCATACAAACTCACAGAGAGCTAGTTTCTCGTATTGCAAGAGCCTGTGAAGCGAAAGCTCTTGTTTTGGACTACAGGCTGGCACCCGAAAATCCTTTTCCAGCAGCTATAGAAGATGCTCTGGCTGCTTATCGCTACATGTTGCAACAGAATATCTCGCCCCAAAAAATTGTAGTGATGGGCGATTCTGCTGGAGGAGGGCTTACAATGTCTACATTGCTTTCTATTCGAGATAAGGGCGAAAAGATGCCTTGTGCTGGGGTGTGTATTTCTCCATGGGTCGATCTGGCTGGAACAGGCGATTCTCTGAAAACCAGAGCGCATCTGGATTCTATGATCAGCCCCAAGATACTTCCTGAAATGGCCAGGCAATATCTCGGAAACGAAGATCCCAAGAATCCTCTTGTATCTTCTATATATGCAGATCTAAGCCATCTTCCTCCTCTATTGATTCAGGTTGGTACCAATGAAGTGCTTTTTGATGATTCTACCAGACTAGCCCAAAGAGCAAAAGAATGCAATGTACAGGTAGATCTGGATATATGGGAGAGCATGGGACATGTCTGGCATTTTTTTGGTTCCCTTTTACCTCAGTCCAACCAGGCAATAGATAAAATTGCAAATTTTATAAAACCCCGCGCTTCTTGTAGTAGTTTATAACTTGATTGGCAAAAATTTTTGATCCATTTAGAGGCTATAAAGACGCAGGGATTGCGCTGGAGTTAGGCTTTTGGGAAGACATGGCTTTTTCGGCGCAACCCTGCGACTACAATAGGGAGGGAAACGGCAGCTTATTTCATCATCGCTTCAAAGGCAAAGGGCCACCAGAGGGGGAGATAGATAGCAAGGCCAATAAAAGAAAGTCCTATCAGGTTTCGTTTTTTGAGAATGAGCTGGGTGAACCCTAATGTTGTCAAAAGGATCATGCCTGGAAGATAGTGGGACATGCTCCCTGTATCTATTTCATAGTAGTTTACCAGAAGCTGGAAATAATGGTCGGGTTGGGAATGGAAGCTACTGAAAAACCTTTGCAAAGGCTCTGCCATCCAGGGAAGAAACAGAGCGAATAAAATCAATATAGATCCCCAGAATTCATTTTTTTTCAGAATAGCGAAGATTCCCAGGAAAAAGAAAGCTGTCATAGGCAAAAAGAGAGTCTGTAAACTTGTCGCTGGCTTCTGATAAAGGCTGGCAATGTCTTGCATATTTTGTTGCTGTAGATAGGAATAGAGTCCCTTTGCGACAGGCAAAAACCAGGGAAGCAGAAGGGACAGGACAATAAAAATCACTCCCGATACAGAAGTTTTTTTGGAAAAAAGCAAAAAAAATCCTAACAGCATGCATAGCAGCATGGGTATCAGCAAGATGCGCATCGTATCTTCTGGTTGATTGTAAAGACGAGCTATCTCAGGAAAAGCCTTGGGTATATCCTGGAGGAAGGGGAGAAGGACTTGCTGAGAAAAAGGATAGGCCCAGGGTGCCATCAGTCCCAGCACAAAAAGGAATATACCGAGAAAAGGTTTTTTCTGACAGGCCACCACAAATGCGCTAAGAAGAAAGGCCACCTGCAGGACAAGAAGCACTCGGAATGTTGGAGCTGGTATAGCATAAAAATCTGCCATAGCCTTGACTGTCCCTCTTCCCGAATTTCCTGCTATGAAATTAGCATAGAGAACCTGGGCAGGAGCAAAAGAAAAGGGCAAGAGCAATGCAATGCTTACCCATAGAAGCCCACCAAAAATGCGATTTCTTACCAAAAGCACAATCCCTGCTACTAAAAGTAGGGCTTGAGGCAAAAGGGAAATTTTCAGGGCATCAGGGCTGGCTTTATAGAAAGAAGCCAAAGTCTGAGCGATAGCAGAATCAATGCCTTTTGGCTGCGCACCAAAAATAAATCCCATCAAAAAAGGGAAGGTAGTAGAAACCAACAGTGCCCCGATCCCCCAAAAGATACGTATATGGAATACAAGAGATGCAATGCCCAAGATAAAAAGTGCAACGAGAGGTATTATAAGGGGCTGCATTATGTGGGTAGAAACACCATAGACATCCCAGAGAAAAGAGGCATTGAGGCTAGACAAGAATTCCGATGGTGTGATCCCAAAAAGGAGACGGCATATAATCCAGAACGCACTTAAAATCAGGAGATAAGGAGCTCCTTCCTTCAAGGATTGCTTTCCCCCGATAATCAACAAAAACAAGGCGAGAGGCAGAACGCTTGTTATGCCCCAAACAACAATATCACTCCAGGCCACCACTGTCAAGATAAGAAAAACTCGCAAAGGCCACTTTAAAAAGGGATGCTCCCAAAGAGAAACGCCTGTTTCCTTTTCCTTTTGCTGAAGCTGGCTAAAAAAATTCTGAAGAGATTGGCGATATTGATAACAGAGCAAAACAAAGGAACTCGTGAAAAAAAACCAAAAAACTAAAGCAACCATTCTCATGATTTTTCTCCCTTATCAGCAAGAGTTTTTGCTTTATCTTTTGCTTCATTCAAAAGCTCTTTCATGCTGCCTAGAGCGCCTAAAACACTAGAGGATTCATAAGGTAAAAAGACCACTTTGGATTCATTCCCAGAAGATATATTCTTCAGAGCATCGATGTATTTTATTGCAATTAAATATCCTATAGCATTTTCTTTTTCACCTATAGTATTGCGTATAGTTTCGATTGCTTTGGCTTCTGCCTCTGCTACGCGAATGCGGGCCAATGCCTCACCTTCGGCTCGTAAAACCTGAGCCTGTTTAGAGCCTTCTGCTGCTGTGATTTCTGATTCTTTGCTGCCTTCTGCAGAAAGGATAGCAGATCTTTTCTGGCCTTCGGCTTCCAGAATCATCGCTCTTCGATCTCGTTCGGCTCTCATTTGTTTTTCCATAGCACTGCGCAGCTCATCGGGTGGTTTGATGTCCTGGATTTCGACTCTGCTGACTCTCAAACCCCAACGGTTTCCAGCATCCACCAAAACATCCCTGAGTTCTGTATTGATTTTATGACGAGAAACAAGGCATTCATCCAATTCCATACCGCCGACGACATTACGCAAGGTCGTCTGGGTAAGCTTTTCGATGGCCTGAGGAAGGTTATAGACTTCATACAATGCTCTTTTAGGATCTGTGATTTGAAAATAGATCAAAGCATCAATGGAAAGCGAAACATTGTCTTTTGTAATGACATGCTGTTTATCAAAATCCAGAATTTTTTCCCTGAGATCTATGCGGCTTATATGCTGAGTTGTAATAATGAGTTTCCCATCTACATCCTGTTGCTGGAATCTCCATTCCAGGGTTCGAATGCTTTCAATAAAAGGGATGATAATATGGATTCCACTGTAAATCACTCTGTTGAAACGTCCTAGTCTTTCGATCACAATGGCTTCCGCCTGCTGTACCATCACTACGCCTCGGACAATGATAATCACAGTGAGAATCGCCAGAATACTAAGTACGACTTCCATGCTAAACTCCTTCCACAAACAATGTGTTACCTTCAATACTTTTTATAACGACATGAGTATCTTTAGGGAGTAAATTTCCCATAGAAGACATTGCTGGCCAGTCTTCCTGCTCTACTCGTATCCAACCATGCATGTTCCCATCTTTTATATCTTCTATGACGACCCCTTTTTTCCCGATCAAGGCATGAACATTGGTTTCATGCTTACCATCTTTAGAAGAGAATAAAGATAGAAGCACAGGACGAATAAAAATAAAGCAAACAAGCGAAGTAATACAAAAAATTACTAACTGCCAGTGCAAACTAAGCTGGAGTGCAGCTCCTATGGCAGAAAATATAGCACCTACAGAAAGACAAATTACAGTAAGTCCAGGTAGAAACAATTCTATGATGGCTAAAAATAAAGCAATCATCGCCCATGCAATCCATATTTCCATACTAGATTCCTTAAATAAGCCTAAAAAAAAATCAATAGTTTTTGTTTTAGTCAAAATGTTGTTGGCATATTTCAAGAGAAGATATAAATAGTGCCATCTTTAAAAGTAGGCTAGAACCGCAAAATGGAGTAGATGCTATTGCCATAGCACTACTCATTTTGCACAGGATCAATACAAAAATCAATCGTTTTGCTGAAGAAATGACTGCACACGTAGCAGATCTTGCCAGGCATTTTTTTTATCGTCAGGATTCTGAAGAAGATATTTAGGATGGTATGTGCAGAAAATAGGAATTCCTTCATAGTTATAGACATTTCCTCTATATTTCCACATTGCCTGCGCTATCCCTGTCATCTTATGAGCCGCAAAAGGGCCAAGAGTAAGAATCAAAGAAGGTTTCAAGAGCCTGATCTGAGAAAGCAGCCATTCACGACATGCTAATATTTCTTGGGCCTGTGGTGTATAATTTCCCGACACTCTGCATTGCAAGCAACTGCACAGATATACACTTTCTAATGCTATCTGGATGCTGGCAAGCATTTTGATCAGAAGTTGCCTTGGCTCCCCTGCAATAGGCAAGCCTTCTTTATCCTCCTCAAAGCCTGGAAAGTCGCTTATGATGATAAGCCGTGATGTGATAGGCCCGGAACCAAATATAACCTGTGTTCGTCCCTGATGAGCCAGGTCGCATTTTTTGCAGACAGAAGCCTTTTCTTTTATTTCCTGGAGGATGGATGCCCTCTTCTCTACGCTCAATGCATTTTGCTTGTCAAAAGAAGGGCTATGCTCCTTGAAAAAAGTATCAGATGGATTTCTTTCTACCCTGGATACCAAATTTTCTTTCTGTCCCGTCCAGGGAGGAGAGATTTCAGGTGCTTTGGGCAGGGATGCTTTTTTTTCCTGGGCAATTTCTTGGAGTTTTTCTGCCCACCCTGGAACAAAAGCATATTCGCCCAAGCTTTTCTTTTCCCATTCTACATAATTATGGGCTATAGATACAAGCTCAACGTATTCTTGCCACAGATCTTCTTCTTGCATAATAATTCCTATTCATTTTTCCTAGGCCCCAAAATTTAGTAGATTCTATATTTTTAAAGAAGATGGTGTGATTCTTCTTTGTGTTTTTTATCATCTGGCAAAGGGCTGAGTATCCGAAAGCCTACATGAACAACGCGAAAAGAGGGTGAATAACAAAACCGATTGGCAGATCGGCAATAACGAGCATTATAACACCAGGCTCCTCCTCGCAAAATACGCCTGATTCCTTTTCGGGATTCTGGATCCTGTATGTTATCCTTATAGTTATCAGTATCTACTTTAGTATTCCAATCACAACTATCTTGACACCATTCCCATACATTACCTAGCATATCATAGCATCCAAAAGCATTTGGAGCTTTTTCCCCTACAGAATGTGTCCCTGCTCTTTTATGATTGTATTGTTTCTCTTCCCAACCAGTGCTATCATAGCCACCTTCATATTCTACCTGGCTATTCCCTGCATACCAGGCGATGCTATCTAGTTGAGGAGCATTGTTCCATCCTTGTATTTCAAAATCGCCTATATAAGACATTCCTGTTACACCACTCCTGCAAGCATATTCCCACTGTGCCTCTGTTGGCAGCTTAAAGCCAGTTCTTCTGCAAAAGCTCTGACAATCTTCCCATGATATATTTTCCATAGGAGCATCGGAAGGAGAATTTTTAAAATAAGAATCTAGTCTTTGCCCCATGATGGCTTGCCATTGTACTTTTGTGATTTGATATTTTCCTAAATAGTATGCCTCGCTTATGAGAACTCTATGTCTGATTTCTGAATCGAAATAGCTTGCATTGTCCCTTTTTTTTACCATTTCTATTTCTTTTAGAGGTGCCCCCATCCAAAATTTTCCTGGCGGAATCAGCACGAATTTAAAACCCATTCCTTGTATAAACAATTCTTTTTCCAGAGGCAGATTTTTAGATTTTGCATAATTTTCCTGGTAAACCTTTGAATATTGTTGTTGCTCTTCTGCCGAAAGAAAACACCATTTATCATCAGACATATCCAATATCCAGTTACCCTGATGATTGTATCTGCATCTTCTCCATATCGTTTGAGGCAGCCCATAGCTAAAGAGCAGCTCTTTCTTTGTTTTCCTCTCTTCTTGCTTTTTGCTGGTATTCTGGTTTTCTTTTTCCATTCCTTGTTTACCTCTTTAAAGTTAAAATTTTTTTTTATAAAATTTAATATATAAATAAAAATTTGTAATCTTTGAATTTCAAAAAATAAATGAAAGACTACAAATTTTTCCTATACTATTCTAAATTCATAAAGAGGTCTTGTTGTTCTGCCTTATGTTGGAATCCCAAAACACGGTATGCTTTAGGGGCTACTTTTCTCCCTCTGGGTGTTTTTTGTAAATAGCCTTCCTGTATCAGATAAGGTTCATAGACAGATTCGATAGTATCGTCTTCTTCTCCTACAGCTACGGCTATTGTTTTTACTCCAACAGGTCCGCCTCCATGCTCTATGATGGTCTTTAGAATTTTACGGTCTGTGTTGTCCAGACCATAGGAATCAACTCCCATCATCTCCAAGCCTTTTAGGGCCACCTTTTCATCAATGATCCCTTGAGAATGGATCTGGGCCACATCTCGAATCCTTCTCAAAAAACGATTGGCGACTCTGGGCGTTCCTCTGCTCCTTTGGGCAATCAATGTCGCTGCTTCTTCTCTGATCTCAATGCCAAGAATTTGAGAGCTTCGTTTTAAAATAAAGATTAGATCCTCAGGCGGATAGAGAACCAGTTTTTCATGGATTAAAAAACGAGCGCGGAAAGGTGATGTCAATAAACCCTCTCTCGTGGTTGCGCCAATCAGGGTAAAAGGCTTGAGCTTTAAATTTACAGAACGGGCACTTGGCCCTTGGTCAATGATAATATCGATGGAAAAATCTTCCATAGCAGAGTAAAGATATTCTTCTACAACGGGGTATAGACGATGGATTTCATCAATAAAGAGAATATCCCCTGGTTGCAGACTTGTCAGTATTCCTGCCAGATCCCCTGCAATCTTGAGGGCAGGCCCAGAGGTGATCTTCAGTCCGACATTCATTTCTCTGGCAATTAGCCTGGCCAATGTGGTTTTCCCCAGGCCAGGAGGCCCTGAGAAAAGAATATGATCCAGGACTTCTTTTCTTTGTGCTGCTGCCTGGATATAGGTTTGCAGATTTTCTACAATGCGTTTTTGTCCAACAAATTCCTTGAAACTTTGTGGACGCAAAGAAATTTCTAGTGTTTCTTCCTCTGATACCACTAAGGGAGCAACCTCTCTTGAAACATTTTGAGCCATAGAACTTCCTTAAAAGACTACTGATGCGGGGAAAACTACAGGCAGAAACTAAGATATGGCATTAACGCTGTTGACTTAAGACTTCAACTGTCACAAAAAAAAACAGCGTTTTTAATCTTAACGGAGAAATCTATGAAAATTTTTTTTACCTTGAAATGCAAAAAATACAATAGCAAGCGTCAGAAAAATACAACTAGAAGGCTCAGGCACAGTATAGGCTACCAATTGGTAAGTATAAACGTTTCCAGTTTCTCCCAAAGCAGCATTTTCATCCGTTACAATGGTCAGAGTAGCATTTCGGGTTCTTACCAGATGGTCAAGGTTAGTGATGCTAAGGAGCAAATTCAAAGACATGCCTTTAGATAGCACGGTTCCAGGAGTAAACCCGCCTAAAGAATAAGAGGAGGCTCCCTCGCCAGAGATGGTAGCACTCAGCAAAGTCATATTGGTCAGGTTTCCAAGATCAGCATCGGGAGTAAGGTTCTGGATGGTAAGTGATCTGGTTACAGTCTGGTCTTTGTCTACTATGCCAAAATCTATAGCACTATCAGGAGCGACAGAACTGGAATACACAGGACTCACGCCTGTTCCTGTGAGAGTGCGAGAGGTATTCGAAGCATTGCTATTGACGCTGACGATAGTCGAATCTGTACCGCGAGCATTAGGCGTATAGGTAAAAGTTCGGGAAGAACTCTGGTTTTGCCCCAAGGAAAAACTTTCTGTCCCTGAGGTAGGAGAAAATTCGCTTCCCGATGCTGCCCCTATTGTACCCGTTAAAGTAGAACTTGGCTGTCCTGAGTTGGTTACAGTCACGCTGGCACTAGCACTCGTCCCAACGCGAACATTCCCAAAATTGGTATTCTGCGCTGTTAAAGCAGGCACACCGTCAAATCCATTCGTATAAATATCCTGGATTTCTGTAGCAGTGAGTGCTTTTTTCCAGATATTGACTTCGTCCATAGAGCCTGATAAGCTTGTATAAGAACTAGTACCTATTGCAGAAGGAGCAAGGAGTGTGGTTCTGTTGGTTGTCAGACCAGTATGGACTAAGGCACCATTTAAATAGATTTTGGAAACCCTGTTGCTAACAACGACCATAACATGATTCCACCCACTGCCAATTGAGCCATTATAGACGCTGACAGCAGGCATATAACTTCCTGCATGTTCGTAGACAGAGATTCCATTGGTTCCTATGGACATGCCAACACCAGCCGTTATACTTTGCCCTTCTCCTCCATGACTTGCCTGGAAGGCATATCTTTGCCCAGAGATACCACCTACTCCTGATATGGTCTCTCCATCGATTTCATGTGTAACAGACGTTTTTATCCAACCACCAAAGCTAAAGGTATTCACTGGAGCAGAATAGCCTCCTGCCATGCTTATGCTGTTTGCAGAGGCAGAAGTAAAGCTAAAGGCATTCCCTTGTACGCCCTGGACACCTTTAGTCACAAGAGAAGTCTGATTGATATTGCCATAATAAGAGGGATAGCTCGTGCTGGAATTGGCAGTTGTCGTTCCGCTGGTTTCTTCAAATCGCAAAAGTACCAGCAAATCGGAATCCTGAATAGAGGCACCATAAGCATAATGGATAAGAAATGCCAATATCCATAAAAGAATTGTTGTTTTCTTTTGTATCATAGAGTAACTCCTTAACAGAGATTTTTTCTCTCGATCTCATTTGAGATCCTATTATCTAAAATTTTTAGAAATTTTTCAAGGATATTTTTTTTTTGCATAAGATTCACTATTTTACATGATAAAATAGTCAAAGTTGACTAACTGAATACGTTGTTCCTTGTTGATTTTTGGGGTAAATATGAAAGAAATCCAAAATCTTATACAAAAATCTCTTGATGTAAAACAAAAGCTTATTGAAGATGCACATCTTATTAAAGTAGTGCGAAAAGTATGTGATGAAATGACAAAGGTTTTCCAGAACCAGAAGAAGGTTCTTTTTTGTGGGAATGGAGGAAGTGCTGCCGATGCTCAGCATCTTGCAGCGGAGTTATCAGGAAGATTTTATCTGGATCGTGCTCCATTGCCTGCAGAAGCACTTCATGTAAATACTTCTTTCCTTACAGCAGTAGCCAACGACTATTCCTATGCTGAAGTTTTTGCTCGTATGGTATGTGCCCAAGGAAAAAAGGGAGATATGCTTGTTGCCTTTTCTACTTCAGGAAATTCCGAAAATATCATCAAAGCCATTTTAGCAGCCCAAAAAGCAGAAATGATTGTTGTTGGTTTTACTGGCCATTCTGGAGGAAAAATGAAAGAACTTTGTCATTACCTTTTAAACGTACCCTCCAGCGATACTCCCAGAATACAGGAATGCCATATTCTTCTAGGACATATTATCTGCGAGATAGTAGAAAAAAACTTATTTCATCGTTAAAAAACATATTCATAAAAAAACCACAGAGGAAAAACCTGTGGTTTAGATGTGTTTTTTTACGTTTAGAAATCTAGCGTTTTCTAAGATACATACAGACTAGAATAGAAGCAATGCTCAGAAACATATAAGAAGATGGCTCTGGAAGCATACGTGCTCTTAAGTCATAGCTAAAGGCACTTCCAGTTGCACCTAGAGCAGCATTCTGGTCTGTTACAATGGTCAGTACCGCATTTTTATAAGCAAGTCGCCATTCTGGATTGGTTGCTCTAAGAACCAGATCAAAATAGCCATTTTTTCCAATTACAGTCCCTGGTGTAAAATTTTGTATGGAAAAATAGCTGGCATCTATTCCAGAAATCGTTGCACTCAAAAGAGTCAGGTTGGTAAGACTGCCTAAATCAGCGTCAGGAGTAAGGTTTTCGATTCTTAAGACAAACTCATTATAGGAATACGCCTCGACAGAACCAAAATCAATCGTAGTGCTTGGGGCAACGGAACTGCTGTATACAGGACTTACACCTGTTCCTGTAAGGGTGAGGGTGCTATTGGTAGCATCGCTGTTCACGACAACGGGAGTAGAATCCGTCCCACGAGCATTAGGAGCATAGGTATAAGTTCTGTTTGCACTTTGTCCCTGTGTTAAAGTAAAGCTCTGCGTTCCTGACACAGGAGAGAATTCGCTTCCTGATGCTGCACCAATTGTTCCTGTCAGCGTAGATCCAGACTGCCCTGAATTGGTTACAGTAACGGTAGCATTAGCACTGGTTCCAACGCGCACGTTGCCAAAATTCGTGTTGCTTGCCGTCATTCCAGATGATGGTGGTGGCGGTGGTGGTGGTTCTTCTGGTGCTACTACCTCTTCTTCCGTAAAGCCACTATAGACAACGTTTGCCTGAGAATAGTTGTAAAAGCCAAACTTTCCTGAATAATAGGTTCCACCATAATGAAAAATGGTAGTATAGGCCTGGTTGGGCTTTTGGATTTCGATTTTAAACGAATCAGAATGGTAGGTCAGGCGGAAGTTGTAGTTTGTACTGGCTGCCCAGCCTTTTCCTGTTCCTGTATCTGTTGCTAAAACCTGATATCCTGTCTTGCTGAGATGATGACTATCAAAGGGAATAGCAGCAGCACCGCCTGTTACACGTGCTAAAGTAAATCCAGGCTGAGAGCTGTTCTGAAGCCCTTTTTTCCAATCGAATAGATAGAAATCATTGATAGATTGCCACCCAAACACGAATCCAATGTAATCATCATCGCCTGTATCATTGACCCTAAACGTTCCTTCAAAAGATTTGTCAATGAAAGGAGTTGGATTTACAAAGAAGGTTGGGTTTCCATTGATGGTCTGTGTAACCGAGTTTCCACCTGTAGCGACAGTCCAAGTTCCATTTGCCGAAGGGCCTTCCTTGGTCCAGGAGCTTAAATTGACAGGAACAGTCTCTGCATGTATTGCCATACACAAAGAGAAAAACACAAACAAAAATAGCAATTTTCGAAAAATCATAATTTTCTCCTTTGTGGCCGAAATTCTTTAAACTATCACAAAAGTTTTATGGAAATTATAGCATAGAGAATCCTTTTTTCCACAAAATTTACACAAAAATAAAAATTTCTGACCATAAAAGGTTTCAAAATAGGACAAAAAACACCAAAAGCCGATTGTAAATCCTTGCTAAGAATCTAACAATCGCTATATTTTTCTACGATAGACGCAGAATAAAAGACAAACAAGGCTCATAAATATATAAGTAGATGGCTCTGGTACCATATAGGCTGTTAGATTGTATGTATAGGTGTTTCCTGTGGCACCAAAGGCGGCATTTTCGTCTGTTACAATAGTCAGAGTAGCATTTCTAAATATCCAACGCCATTCTGGGTTTGTCGCTCTGAGAACGAGATCAATATAGCCATTCTTACCCAGCACTGTGCCTGGAGTAAAATTTTCTATGGAGAACCAACTGGCATCAATACCAGAAATAGCTGCACTCAACAGAGTCATATTCGTGAGATTTCCTAACTCACTGTCAGGAGTAATATTCTGGATTCTCAAGACATATTCGTTATAAGAGTATGCTTCGACAGTACCAAAGTCAATCGTACTGTTTGGTGCAACGGAACTGCTGTATACAGGGCTTACCCCTGTTCCTGTGAGAGTCCGTGTAGTGCTGCCAGCGTTGCTGCTAATGCTTATGGTAGTAGAGTCTGCACCTCTCGTAGCAGGAGTGTAAGTATAGGTTCTTGTGCTGCTCAGATTCTGTCCCAGAGAGAAGCTCTGCGTCCCTGAGTTGGGTATAATTTCACTTCCCGATGCAGCTCCGATTGTTCCTGTTAGGGTAGAGCCAGTATTCCCGCTATTCGTGACTGTCACCGATGCTGTTGCCGAAGTTCCTACTCTTACATTTCCAAAATTGGTATTGCTTGCACTTAAGATAGGTGTGGTTATGGCAGTACCATATTCTATATAATATACCTGCGAATGACTATGTGGTATATCATTCCATGCTCCACCAACATAAAACTCCCCATAATCTTCAGTTCCGACATTGTTAGGTTCCCCTGCGTTCCAATTGCTATATGACCAGGCTTCGCCAGTTACCCAAGACCAATTCCCTGATGGTTCGGGAGAACCTGAGGGCTGGTAGGCTCCAATCCAGGCGTGAACATTAAAAGTACTCACAAGAAAGCTGTTTTCTGCAGCAGAGTTGATACAAGCTAGATAACCTCTGTATGTAATGCCTGTGCCAGGGTCTGTATATGTCCTGGCTGCTGCTGCATCTCGAGCTGCTGTCCATGTTGCTGCACTATCGGTGCTTACATCATACCAACGTCCATTGGATGCCCATTTTACAGGGGCAGCATGGACAATTCCCACTAAAATCACAAGAATAAGAAAAATTCTCATAGTCTTATTCCTTTCAAAAGAATTAAAGATCAAAGTCCTATGCATTACTGATAGTTTTGCAGATTTTAATCATAAAATCCACAAAAAAAACACAAAAATCACAAAAAATATTTAACTTATTATTTGATAAATAATTAAATCTTTGATACTTTTGTTTTTTGGGATTTTTGTGTTTTTTATTTTTTCTGTTTTTAAAAGATGAAAATATAATGGATTCAGGCTATATTTTTTTATAATAAAAAGCAAAAAATATGAAAAGAATACTCAGAAAAAGGAATGTAGATGGCTCTGGAACCATATAGGCTGTTAGATTGTATGTATAGGTGTTTCCTGTGGCACCAAAGGCGGCATTTTCGTCTGTTACAATAGTCAGAGTAGCGTATCTATAGCTAAATCTCCATTCAGGGTTGTTTGCCCTGAGGACAAGATCAATATATCCATTCTTACCCAGAACTATGCCAGGTGTAAAATTTTCTATGGAGAACCAACTGGCATCAATACCAGAAAGGGTTGCACTCAAGAGAGTCATATTGGTCAGGTTTCCTAAATCACTATCAGGAGTGGTATTTTGAATTCTCAAGACATATTCGTTAGAAGAGTATGGCTCTACAGTTCCAAAATCAATCAGACTGTCAGGCGCAACAGAACTGCTATAGACAGGGCTTACACCTGTTCCTGTCAAAGTACGTGTTGTATTCCCTGCATTGCTGTTGAGAGTGATTGTCGTAGAATCTGCACCTCTTGCATCAGGAGTGTAGGTGAAGGTTCTGGTGGAATTCTGGTTTTGTCCTAAAGTAAAACTTTGTGTTCCAGAAACAGGAGAGAATTCCGTTCCTGAAGCAGCACCGATGGTGCCTGTGAGCGTTGAGCCAGAAGTACCTGTATTTGTAACAGTAACAGTGGCTGTTTCACTTGTACCAACACGGACGTTTCCAAAATTGGTGTTGCTTGCAGACAAATTCGCTGTAACGTCAGGTGCCATAGTATACATGACGGCATTATGGATGATATTCTTTTCATTTTGGGTGGGGGTGCTTTCCATTGCCTCATTTCCCAAAATGAAAAATCTTCCTAATCCATAGGTTCCACTAAAAGCATAGACGTTGCCATTGCTGTCTGTAATCAATCTACTATAGGAACCACTTACACTGGCAGAGGTAAAACTGCGTTTAGACCCATCAAGGTTCGCTGCATTTGTCATGGCAGCACCACCACTTAGGCCGCTACCCGTGATAATAGAATGGCTCGCTCCCAGAGCTGTTACAGAAGGTGTCCCTGCTGTAGCAGATACAAGGCTAATACCAAAAATATTGTTGAGGATATCTACAGGACAATACTCTGCAACAAGCCCTAATGTTCCAGCATTCATAGCACTTCTGATACTTGCTTCGTATCCACTAAACATAGCAGCACTAGCATGCTCGTCAATATATAAAACATCATAGGAAGCAAAATTGACACCACTTAAGCTGGTTTTAACTGTACCTACGATATCTCCGCTAATAGCAGCTTTTGTGGGAGAATGCGAAACATCGCCAACATGCAGAACACTTACAGCATACAGTTGGCAACATAGAATAAGAATTGTTAAAAAGAAATATTTCATAACTTTTCTCCAAAAATAAAAAATTATAAGATTTGTGGCTTTTATGTCTAAAATCCACAAATCTTATAGATGTATAAAAAAGCCCTTTATAACAGGGCTTTTTATGATTCAGAAAATTTTTTTTGCTACTATGAATTCAGGCTGCGTCTTTTGTAATAGAAAGCAAAAAATAGACCAGCGATGCTCATGAACAGGTATGTAGAAGGCTCTGGAAGCATCTCGGCAGTCAAATTGTAGGTATAAACATTGCCTGCTATGCCAAATGCTGCATTGACATCTGTTACGATGGTCAAAGTAGCATTTCTAACTATCCATCGCCATTCTGGGTTTGTTGCTCTGATAACCAGATCAAGATAGCCGTTCTTGCCAAGAACAGTGTTTGCCGTGAAGTTTTCCAGGGTGAAATAACTGGCATCTGCACCTGTTATTACAGCACTCAAGAGTGTCATGTTGGTTAGATTGCCATAATCTTCAGGAGTAAGATTCTGGATTCTCAGGACATATTCACCATAACTATAAGGCTCCACCCTTGCAAAATCAATCAGGCTATTGGGTGCAACAGAAGAAGAGAAAACAGGCGAAACTCTTGTAGCCGAAACTGTAGCTGTCTTGGTTCCAAGATTGGTATTGACGCTAATCGTCATAGGATCATTTCCTGCTGTTGGGGTGTAAGTATAGGTATTGCTGATACTACCACCAGCAGCAAGGTTGGTGAAGCTGGAATTCCCAGAAGTCAAAGTAAGATCACCCGTGGAAGCAGTGATCGTTCCACTGACAGGGGTGCTTCCCCATCCGCCTGTATTGGTGATAGTCAGAGTTCCTGTATGCTCCATTCCAATGCGCACATTGCCAAAATTGATGTTGTTGACCGTAAAGCCCGATGCTGTAGCAGGGATTTCCAGGTTGTATGTGAAGGTAGAACCTGTTCCACCAAAAGCGGCATTTTGATCTGTTACGATTGTTAAAGTAGCATTCTTGGTTCCTACTCCACCCAAAGAAGAATTGGCTGTCAGAATAAGATTGGTCAGAGCATTCGGGGTCAGGGTTGTGCCAGGAGTAAAGCCTGATAAAGAAAAGTATTCAGGATTGGCACCTGAAATCGTGGCACTTTTGATAGTCAGCTTTGTAAGATCCCCCAAATCAGCATCTGTTGTGATATTCTGGATAGTCAATGTCTGGTTGGAGTTGGTAAACTGGCTCGCAAAGCTAATTTTCGTACCAGGGGCAACGCTACTGGAATAGATGGGGCTTACGCCTGTGCCTGTGATGGTTTTGTTAATGGTGCTGACATCGCTGTTCACAGTGACAGCCATCGAATCCGCTCCTCTGGCTGTGGGAGTATAGGTGTAAGTACGAGAAGCACTGGCACCAGGCACAACCGTAAAGCTTTGGGCACTTCCTGTTGTTGGGCTGAATTCTGTGCTGCCATTAGCAGGAACAGCCAGTCCTATGGTACCTGTCACGTTGGCAGTAGCAATGGCAGAGTTGGTGACTGTCAGTGTAGCACTGCCTGTTGTTCCGACACGCACATTGCCAAAAGCAGGGCTGTTTGCTGAGAGAATACCTCCCTGAGCAGCGATCATCAGAGCATTTCGGATGTCTGTCTGTAGTGTGCTGGAACTGGTCTGCGTGAAGGTACCACCCGTATTTTGCAAGGTATAGCCATACCCTGTACCACCGATAGCCAGTGCCCTGAAGACATCAGCAGCACCAGCACTAGGACTATTTCCCAGAAGAGAAAAAACCATAACATTGTTGGCTTTTGCCAACTGGTTAGCACTATAGCCAGCAGCCCAGTCAGCAGCGTCTGTAGGTGCGCCTTGTTGTAAGCCTTCATCACCAATCGTAACAACTGCTCTGTAGTATCTGGATTCAGGATAGCTAGCTCTATTGATCCAGGCATAGTTATTGATGATGTCATTGACAATAGGACCATTGTCTTCAACTTGGTTGGTGATACCTGCGCCTAGCACTGTGGTGCTGTTTTCATTGAAGTTTGTACCTGACCAGGTTCCATAGATACCAATCATCCTGGAACGGACATACAGAGTTTCTCCAGGAAGACTAAGACCATTCACTACCCCTGCCATAGCAGTACTGATAGAGGATGCTTCGTCGCTCATGGATCCACTGGTGTCAATAGCAAAAACAATATCAAGAATAACATCCACACTTGTATTGAGTGTTCCCGTTGTAATCGTTGCAGCCTGAACAGGGAGCAAGGCAACACAGAGGAATGCTATGAAAAAAAATAAGGATTTCATAATACTTTCAGCACGATGACATTTATCATCGTTGCCGCCTCATAGGTTATAAAAAAACATCTTTATACACCATACTGTATTTTATTATATAAAAATAGGAAATCAAATCAACCCTAAAACAAGAAAAATTTTCAGAGAAAATGCAAAATTATCAAAAAACTATTGACGCACCAAAGCAGATAGTTTATAGTAAAAACAGCGATTCACCTGTTATCCGTTTAGTGATGGGAATTTTTACAAGGGTTCTTGCCATGAAATATATTGTGTTTTTATGTTTGTTTTCTTTTGTGTACGCAGATACAATCTACTTCAAAAATGGAGGGATTCGCTCTGAGGTGACGGTTACAAAAGACAATTACGAAGAGGTTGTCTTTCATACAGAATATACTTCAGAAATCAAAATGGATGCTGGTTTGGTTAGCCAGATTGAATACTCTGATGCCCCAGCGGCATTCCTTCAGGGGAAAAATTTTTCTATTCAGAAACAATATGAAAAAGCGATAGAATGCTTTCTGGAATCTCTGGAAGTAGCGAAACGCCCTCCTATTGTGAGAGATTGGATCAAGCAATATGGCAATTTCTATATTGCCAGAACATACCATGAATGGGCTGACAATACTTTAGACGCAGAAAAATATAGAAAAGCTATTGCCTATTATCAGAATACCCTTCAGGAGATGCCTGACACAAGATTTTTAGCAGAAAGCCATTTTCATAAAACACAATGCTATCTTGCTCTTGCGGAGCATGGTCTGGCAAAAGAATCCCTGGCAGATATGAACAAGGCAGTTTCTCGACTTAAGACAAAAATAGACTGGGAATTCAGGCTTTATCTTTTACAAGGGGATGTTTTCCTCCAAGAAAAGCAATACAATTCTGCTTTAGAAAAATACGAGATGGCACAAAAGTTTGCCCAAGAAAAAAAATTGTCTGCTTTATTCAATGAAAGCGTTATGGCTCTAGGGAATTGCTATCTTCAAAAAAAAGATTTTTCCAGAGCGGAAAACTTTTTCCAAAAAATTCAAAAAGAAAGCCATCAGGCAGATGGAGAGCTCCAGGCTGTAGTGAAAAATGGGCTTGCTCTATGCTATTTGGAGCAAGGTCAATATTTACAAGCTCGCAACCTGGCTGTAGAAGTGATACTCCAGTCCAGACAAGGAGGCAAGCAGCAATCTTCTGCCCTTTTCATTGCAGGCCAAAGCTACGAAAAACTTGCTGAAAAAAATCCAGCCTCCTTGCAATCTGCTAAAATATACTACGAACTTCTTCGCCTGGCAAACCCTGATAGCGAATGGGGATTAAAGGCATTACAACGTATTCAAGAAATCAATAAAAAAAAGTAAGGAGCATCGGAATGGAAATCAAAAAAATGATCTGGTTTGTTGTTTTGTTCACAATACTTATGGGTTCATCCACATATCTTTTAGGTGAAAACGAAACACTGCCCGCACCCGCTTCAGAACAAACTGAGTTCAATTTGATTGGTCTTATCAAGGCATCAGGTTTTATAGGCTGGCTGATCCTTTTTCTCTCGATAGTTTCCGTAGCGCTGGAAATAGAATTTTTTGTAAAATTGCAAAGAAATAAGCTCATTCCTCCAGATCTGTTGCAAGAAATAGAAGAATTGTTTGAAGAAGAATCTTACGAAGAAGTCATGGAAACCTGTACAGCAGAGCCAGGCTTTTTTACCAATGTTCTTTCTGCTGCTCTTCCCAAGGCAGAAGAAGGCTTTAACTCTATGATGAACTCAGCAAAGGCTGCTATTGATGAAGAATCCATGAAATTGCAGCAAAGAATTTCCTGGCTGCAACTGATTGGATCTATTGCTCCCATGTTGGGACTATTAGGAACCGTTCAAGGTATGATCATTGCCTTCCACAAAATTGCCAGTATGGAAGGTGCGCCTAAGCCAAAGCATCTGGCCGATGGTATTTATGTTGCTTTGCTCACCACCTTCGAGGGATTGATAGTTGCTATTCCTTGTCTTTTCTGCTATTTTTTCTTGAAAAACAAACTCGTTCGCATCAATATGGAAGTCAATTTAATCGTGGAAGAATTGTTGGAGCACTTCCGTAAATCAGAATAGATGTGGAAAGGATAAAATATGTTATCTGAAGTCAGAGAACTTCCACAAGTTCAGATTGATATGACACCTATGATTGATATGGTTTTTAATCTGATTATCTTTTTTATGCTAGTCAATCAAATGGTTCAAGTCGAAAGGGCAGAATTGCAACTGCCTTTAGCGGATCAGGCAAAAGAGGAAAAGATGGCGGATCAGAAAGAGCTTATACTCAATGTCCACAAAGATGGGCGAGTGGAAGTTTCTGGTCGTTTTATGAACTGGGTCGAGCTGGCAAGGCTTCTTTTCGAAGAATCCAAAGGCTCCAGAGATAGCCAGGATAATTCCTCCAGGTCTGTCTTAATACGAGGGGATATTGATGCTCCTTATAAGGTGATTCAGAAGGTCATGGTGGAATGCGCTAAACAAAAAATCTATAAAATTTCTTTTGCCGCCAGAATACCTGCGGAAAACTAAAAGGGGTGTTTTATGTCAAACATAGCAAAAGAACTCGCTAAAGAAGAATCCAGTATGGATATGACACCCATGATTGATGTCACTTTTCAGCTATTGATTTTCTTCATGTGTTCTTTAAATTTCAAAATAGAAGAAGGTATGCTGATGTCTCACCTGCCTAAAGACCAGGGTGTCTTTAGCGTAGCCGTCAAAAGCAATCCTTATGAACAGATTCGCATCCAGCTCATAAAATCAGGCCCAGATACTGTAGTGCTGGCAGATTCTTACAAATTCAGTGAAAGCGATAAATACCAGAGACTCTATCAACACATACAGAGCGTTCTTAGTAAATTGGCAGAAAGTGGAGGCAAGGAAAGCACAATCTCTGTTGTCATCGAGCCAGAGATTGATGTAGGATTCCAGGATGTAATCTCCACTCTCAATGTATGCAGGAAGATACAAACAGGGGGAGCCTGGAAAAATCTGGAAGTAAAATTTTCTGCCAAAGCTTTGGAGGAAAAAGAGTAAAAACTCTTAGGGAAATCACAAAAATTTCGATAAAGATAACGATAATGACATACGTGTTAAGCAATAATTGATTACTTTGCAATGATTTGTAGCCGCAGGGTTGCGCCGAAAATGACTATCTATTCAAAAAAGACGACCTTCAGCGCAATCCCTGCGTCTTTTGGCAATAGAGACTAACTGAATCGGATTAAAGGGTATTGCCAAAGACGCAGGGATTGCGCTGGCGTTAGGCTTTTGAGCAGACATGTCTTTTTCAGCGCAACCCTGCGGCTACAATCTGTTGCAAAACAAGATATTAAAACTTAGCTACGAAATGTGAGTTCCGTCGCATAGCTATCCTGTTTTTCCTTCCAGGTACGCTTTAAAAATAGATAGGCCAGGATGAGCAGAATGCATATCACCAGACAGGGATAGAACAGTCCTTTGCACTGGTGGAGAAAGTATGTCAGATTCCAATGCAAGGGGCAAGGGGCCAGTTGGTAGGATTCAGACAAAAAGCCGACAAGAAGAATCCCCAAGGCTCCTATGATAGCACTTTTTCCCCACCATTTGGTAAAAACCTGAAAAGGAATTTTGATGGTTTGCAAAATAGAAGAAGGCCCCATAAATTCCAGCTTGGCGATTTGCTTTCCTGTTACAACAGGTGTGATTTCAAAAAAAGTGGATGTCTGTTTGTTATGTACTGTGAGTTTACGAAAAGAAGGTGCCACAATACAACCAGGAAATATAGGAACCGCCTGAACTTCAAACGACTCATCAGTCGCTAATTCGTTGGCGTTTTTTTCTTGCTGTAAAGATAGAATCAGTTTTACTGGGTATGTTTTCCCTGATTCCATGCATTGATAATTTTTGATTGCAATTTTACAAAAATAGTTTGCAGACCCTATTCTTTTGGTATCGGGTGAAAGAGGCCTGTTATTTTTAGCATTGGGAGCCAGCAGAGGAGTCACTTCTTTTTTGGGTATTTCTTCTAAGCTTTTTTCGAGTATTGCCACTCCCTTACTTTCTTTTAGTGTTGGCAGAGAAGACTTTTTTTCTTTTTCCAAAAGAGACTCGTTTTGTATATCCTGGACAATGTTGATATCGAACAAGGTTTCTCTTTTGTTGAAAGGCTTCCTGGCAATTTTTTTATTCTCTTCTGCCTCCTGGAGCTTTTGCTGTTCTTTTTCAGCGGAAACTTCTTGTTCAGAAGGAAGAACGCCTTTTGTAAAAAAGTAGATCAATTGCTTTTTGCTGTCAAATTTTAAAAAATAGCCTGCTATCCCTAAAGTTTCAAATAAAGTGTATATTTTTTTGGGTACAGAGAGAAATACAAGATGCCGATTGGCGGATTGAAACTGGTCATACAGCTTCATCAAGGTCCCAAAACCAGAACTTGTTATTGTATGTACTGCACTAAAATCTAATGCTAAGCAATACACTCCTTTATTGTAGGAACCCACTATCTGCTTTTCCATTTCATTAACAGCTTCAAATTGTATATAGCCTCTCATCCGCAAAATAGCCAGGCTCCTGCCATCTTCTAGTTTTTCTATCTCTTCATCGCAAAAAAAAGTCGCCATATCCTACCTGCTTATTTATTGAAAGAAGTTCAAAAGATATTGGAAATTGTCTATTTCTCTCAGTATAGGAATTTAACTGCTAAATGCAATAAAAATTTTGAAGAATTTGAGGAGAAAATTTTGCAAAATGGATTAAAAATCAACAAAAAAACCTTTTTATTTTCTGTGATGATTCTTTTCTCGTTTATGATATTGGCAGGCATTTCCTCTTTCATAATTCCTTCTGGAGCTTATACCAGAGTATGGCAGGGAGGAAGAGAGACTATCGTTCCTGATTCTTTTGCATGGTCTCAAGCCCCGCTATATCCTGTATGGCGGTGGATCACTGCTCCTATAGAAGTTCTTTGGGGACCTGACTCCAGGCTTGTTACAGGCATCATTGTTTTTATCCTGCTTATAGGAGCAAGCTTTGCACTTCTTTTGGAATCTAGAATCCTAGAAATCATTCTGGCCAGGCTGGTTAAAAGATACCATGGGAAAAGATACTTTTTGCTTGCAATCATTACATTATGTTGTATGCTATTAGGTTCTTTTTTGGGAATTTATGAAGAAATTTTGGCTTTGATCCCCGTTATAGTAGCCATTGCACTTTCTATGGGCTGGGACGCGCTGGCAGGTTTGGGAATGTCTTTGCTTGCCGTATGCTTTGGCTTTACAGCAGCCCTGATCAATCCTTTCAGCATTGGAGTTGCCCAATCGCTGGCAGGACTACCTATGTTTTCAGGAATAGGCTATCGCATGATTGTATTCCTTTTTTTGTATGCTATATTGGTTTTCTTTTTAATCCAGTATGCTAAAAAAATAGAGTCCCATCCAGAGGCCAGCCTCCTGTATCATAAAGAAAAAAATAATTTTATTATCCATGCACTCCAGGAAACTCCAGAAACCCACAAGGCCTGTCTTTGGTTTTTCTTATGCCTTACAATTTTGTGTTGTATTGTATTGGCAAGCCCCTTTTTCCCCTGGGTTCAGGAATGTTCCCTACTGCTTGTGGGTTTTCTTCTTTTGATTTCAGGAGTGGGGGCTGGCTTTTGGATAAAACTTCCATCAAGACAGATACTATATCATGCCCTTCAAGGTATACTAGGGCTTGCACCAGGCATTGTCTTGATTTTGATGGCTATGAGCGTCAAGCATATTATAGTCCAGGCGGGTATCATGGATACTATTCTATACTATTCGGTCTCGCTGATACCCAAGACCAATCCTATAGTCTCTGTTTTTTTTATCTATGCCATGACACTTTTTTTGAATTTTTTCATAGGGTCTGCTTCTGCCAAAGCCTTTTTAATCGTTCCTATCATAGCCCCCTTATCAGAGTTGATAGGACTGACACGACAAACCGCAGTCAGTGCCTTTTGTTTTGGTGATGGCTTGAGCAATCTCCTCTACCCTACAAATGCTGTGCTTCTTATAGCTCTAGGCATTACAGGAGTATCCTATAGAATATGGCTACAATGGACGTGGAAACTCCAGATCATAGCTGCCATGATTTCTTTGATTTTTTTGGCTATAGTCGCTACGATAGGCTATGGCCCCTTTTAGGAAAATTCTATGCAAAACAATCTTTTTCCTCTGGATTATCTATCTTCCAGACAGCGTTTTCGTTCTTGGGAAAAAACAATATCCCTTTCCTGGCCAGATACACGGCTGGTTTCCTATCCTATAGGAAGCCCCGCCGATGACCTTAGCATAGATGTCTTACAATCCAATGCAGGCAAAAAAAACGATCACCTTATTGTGTTGACCACAGGACTTCATGGTATTGAAGGATATGCAGGAAGTGCGATGATGGAATTTTTTTTACAGAATTTTCTGTCCAGGTTGAATCCAGAGACGACAGGATTCTACCTGGTACATACCATCAATCCCTGGGGAATGAAGAACAACCAGAGGACGAACCAGAACAATGTGGATTTGAATCGCAATTTTCTCTATGATGCTCAAGACTTTTCTTCTGACAACCCTGGCTATGCACATTTTAAAGATTTCTTTGCCCCTGAAAGAACAGTGCATTCTGTCTTTTTGCCTTCTTTCTATGCCAGGCTTATCTCTCTTGTTGTTTGCGGGAAAAAAACGTTGTTCAAGCAAGCATTGCTTTCAGGACAATATGAATATCCAAAAGGACTTTACTATGGAGGAAAAGAAATCCAGGCAGAAACCTGCCTTATGATGAAATTGTTCCAGGATTGTTTTTCCTTGAGCAAACATATTGTCCATATAGACATCCATACAGGATATGGCCCCCGCTACCAGATGAGTCTGGTACACTCCCCTTTTGCAGATATTGCTTCCTCAGAATACATGATGCAATCAGGCTATCCTAGAGTACTACAGGCGAACGATGCAGAATTCTATCAGATGAAAGGGGATATGGTAAATTATCTCTATATCCTGAAAGAAAAAGAATACCCTGAAGCCCAGCTCTATTCCTCTTGTTTTGAATTTGGATGCTATGGAGAGTCCATCCTGGCTGAAGCTAAAGCTCTATGGTGCCTGATTTTTAACAACCAAATGAGGCACTATGGTGCTGATAAAAATTCCGCCCCTAAAATCCAGAATCTATGGAAAGAAGCTTTCTTCCCTTCCGAACCAGTCTGGAGAGAAAAGGCCATCTCCGACTTTGTCCTTGCCTGCACTTGTGTATTGCAAAAGCAGGGTTTGATTTGAGAAGGCTATGCTGATCTATCGCATCCATGAATCTACCTACGTTCCGCAGCTTCTAGGAAGAAAAAAAGTATTTTAATCGGATAGAAGTAATACTTACTCTTTACATAGTTTAAAAAAACATGCATTTTGGTAACACATTATACTATAATAGGCTATCGTTCCCGTTCCCGTGCCCGTTCCCGTTCCCGTGCCCGTTCCCGTGCCCGTTCCCGTGCCCGTTCCCGTTCCCGTTCCCGTGCCCGTTCCCGTTCCCGTTC